>JALHUG010000315.1 GCA_022866185.1 Dehalococcoidia bacterium | reverse complement strand
CGGGAACAATATCGCCCATCGGGCAGGGAGGCAGTGGAGAATGGAAGGTTCTCGATACAACAGAGGACCTCTGAGTTGAAGCGCATACTCGACGAAGCCATCAGCCTTGCAGAGACAAAGGAGTACAGCGTCGCATGACCGTCCCGGCGGTCGGCCAACGCGAGTGGCAGCAGCCAGAGGAGGCGCCACCTCCAGCCGTCCTGGCACCCGCTCCGGCGGAGACGGCGCCGGATCCTCGTGGCGGCCAGGGGAGGCGTCTGGACGCCGTCTTCTGGGCTGGCGTCATGGCATGCACCTTTCTCCTTATCTGGAGTACCCTTTCGACCAGCATAGACAATGTCGACGAGGGGGTGCTCTCCATGGCCCGTCTATTGCCGCCTACGTACTGGGCAGGTTTCGCCCTGGTGCTAGCCAGCACCATCATCTGGTACTTCGGGGGCGAGACGAAGGCCTTTCATTTCCTGCTCGTGGCCTTGTGGATAGGGTATCTCTTCATAGGTCCCGAGCTCATGGAGGCGCACCCTCGCTCGCTTACTTCCTACACCCAGGCGTGGGGCGTCTCATACGTTAGGGAAGGCCGGGAGCGAGAGTTCTTCTATTTCCCCTGGCTGGGCTTCCACTACTTGTTCGCCACGCTCGTTGAGCTCCTTGACATCGGCCACCTCGCCATGATGAGGGTGGGCATGTTGGTCATGTACCTGACCCTGGCGCTGGGGCGCATCGCCTTCTTCGGGCGGGCGCTGCCCGACAAAAAGTCCATACTAGTGGCGGCCCTGACGGCCCTGGCTATGGTCGCGGTCATGGGCGCCAACTTCACCCCGCACCAGATGGCGTTCGGCCTCATGCTATTCGCTTTCTTCTTTCTGGCCAGCCTGGATGCCTCCCCGGTCGTCAACCGCCTGGTGCTTATCGGCATCTTCTGCGCCATACTCATCACCCACGGCCTCTCGGCTCTGATCGTCGTCTACGTCGCCGCCATGGCCGCCCTCACCCGCTGGAAGCCCTCGGCCATCGGGCGCTGGAGCCCCAGCACGGCGTCCCTCTCCCTGTTGTTCGCCACCCTTTTCGTAGGCTGGCTCCTGTATTCCAGCGATTTCTGGTTCGCAGATGCCGTCCGCGCTTTCCGGAATAACGTGCTGCGCGAACCGATCGCCTTTACATCACCCTTCAGCCACGTCTCCCCTGCTCGGGGGGGCGGGCGGGCCGAGGTCTCTCTACTGACCTTCGCGTTCCTGGCCGTGTTGCTGGTCTGGTTGGTGAGCGTTGTGGCGAGGAGAGGGTTCTGGAACGGCCTCCGGCGCGACCGCCTTTTCCCACTGCTGGCGGTTTCAGGCCTGCCGATCCTGATCATGGGCACGGGCAGCTTCTCCTACGAGGGATTCATGCGGGTCTTTTTCTACGCTATCCCCTTCCTGCCCTGGTTCCTGGCCAGGGAATCCGTCGGCAGGAGAAGCGCCGCCGCTTTTTTGGTGGTTTTGCTCGGTCTGGGCTTTGTCCTTCTCTACGCTCGGGAGTTCGAGGAGCTGCCGACAAGCCAGCACTTCGCGGGAGCGAATTTCCTTGTAGACGTCGCGGGGCCGAACGCCAGCGGCATCCAGGGCGATTGCCTGGCCCTGGGGGTGATCACAAACACCATCGACGCCCCGTCCATGAGTTGCGCTCGTGTCAACGCCACAAAGCGGCAACTAGAACAAGTGCCGAACGTCCAGGAGTTCAATTTCGCCGTGCTCTCCGAGCTCGGAGAGCGAGCGCTAAGCTTCTCCTTCGCCTTCGGCAAGCCCTGGTGGGAAAGCCTGCGGGACTCCGTCCAGCGCGAGGGCTTCGCCAAGATCTATTCCAACGGCAGGTATGATGTCTATGCGCGGTAGGCATTGCAGCTCGAGGAGCCCTGACTTGGAAAGCCGCTCTCTCGTCTCTGTTGCGGAAAGTGCGTCTGGTGCTGTTTGCCCTTGTGGCTGGTGCTCTCAGCTCAATCGGACCCCAGGAGCCAGCCCTACTGTGCACCCCAATCGAGCGCTTTCGTAGATGCCCTGCGCCAGCTCGATCGCCGCCAGGCCGTCCTCGCCGCTGGCCGATGGCTCACGGCCTTCTTGGATCGCGGAGGCGAACTCTCGCCACTCCTCCTCCCAGGAGCGGTCCGCCCCGCGGAATTCGATGACCTCCTCGCCGAAGGGCGCGGCGAAGTCCCGCCGCCCGAGGATGGCCCGCTCGCTGCCGTAGGCGCCCCCCAACCCCTCAACGATGACGTAGCCGTCGTGACCAAAGACCTCAAAGGAGAACAGAGGCTTCCACTCGGTCCAGCTAGCGTGAAGGGAGGCGATCTGACCCTGGGCGGTGCGCAAGAGGGCGAAGGCGTTGTCCTCCAGAGGGGCCATGTCCCAGAAGCGGGTGGCGACAAAGCCAAACACCTCGGTGAAGTCGCCGAGAAACCAGCGGCACAGGTCCAGCAGGTGGATGCCCTGATCCATGAGCTGGCCGCCGCCGCTGACCTCCGCCTGCGCCCGCCACTCCTGGTCATACCCGGGCCGACCGCCGATCCCGTAGCGACAGCGTATCCAGTCGATCTCGCCGATGTTGCCGACTTCATTCCACTGGCGCACCTGGCGAACGGCGGGATGATGCCGGAGGTTGAACCCGCATTTGAGCCTCACGCCAGACTCCCGCGCGGCCCGCAGCATCTCCCGACCCTCGTCCGCATTCCGCGCCAGAGGCTTCTCACACAGGACGTGCTTGCCCATCCTCATGGCGGCGATGCTGATCTGGGCATGAAGATGGGGCGGTGTGCAGACGATCAGCGCTTCCACATCATCGCGGGCCACCACGTCCTCCCACTGGGACGTCGCCACACAGCCTGCAGCCGCCGCCAGCGCAGCGGCCGCATCCTGACGAACATCAGCCACTATCACCAGCTCGGAACCGTCCACGGCCTTGAGTGCCTGGGCGCGCCGCCTGCCCTGAAGCCCCGCCCCGACAATCCCCACCTTCATCTCGTGCTCTCCGTCACCCGGCGCAGCGTGTACAGATCCGAGGCCATGATCTGATCGATGCGACCGTTCATGCTCTCCCAGTCGTCCCAGACGGCGCTGATCAGCCGCCCGCTCAGGCCGTCGGACTCCTCCGAGGCGAGGAAGACTGCCAGGGCAGCCGCCCGCTCAGGCGGCACGCCGCCGGTCTCCTTCTGCCGCCGGGTTCGCGCCAGCATCTCTTCGCCGGCGGCGGGCCCCGCGGCCAGGATTTCGTCCACCAGTCTGGTGTTCACCGCTCCCGGAGCGATGGCGTTCACCTGGATGTTGAACCCCTTGACTTCCTCAGCCAGGGTTTCGGTGAGGCGCACGATGGCCGCTTTGGATGCGGCGTAGGCGGAGAAGTTGGGCAGAGGCGATGAAGCTCCCCCGCCGGATAGGTTGATGATCTTGCCGCGCCGCTGTCGAATCATGAATGGGAGAACCGCCCGGGCACAGAAGAATGAACCAAACAGATTGATCCTGACGGTTTGCACCCACTTCTCTGGGTCGTTGTCCGCAAGAGGCCCTATGGCCCCATAGACCCCGGCGCTGTTGGCCAGGATGTCCACCTTCCCGAACTCCTCCAGGGCCTGGGCGACCATTCTCTCCGCTTCGTCTCGATTGGATACATCAACCTTCAAGGCAAGAGCACGCCGCCCCAGCGCCCGCGTCTCCTCAGCCGCCTCCGCTACCTCGGAGAGCGTGCGTGACGCGACGAGCATGTCCGCTCCCTCGCGGGCGAAGGCAAGAGCGATGGCCCTGCCGATGCCTCGGCCCGCGCCCGTGATGATGGCGGTCTTGCCTGCCAGCTTCATGCCTCGTCCCCCCTCGATCCGACAGGCGCTACGCTTCCTCTTCCCACCCCGAGATAGCGAAACCCTATCTGAGCCATTTCTTTTGCGTCGAGCATGTTCTGGGCGTCAACAAGCACTGGGTTCCTCATGCTCTTCTTCAGCGCGGCGAAGTCGAGGCCCCGGAACTCCGGCCATTCGGTAACGATCACCAGGGCATCGCTTCCGTCGGCAACCGCGTACGGGTCAGGGCAGAACTCGAAGCTTGGAGTATCAGGCAGCTCTTCGAGATTGGCCCGGGGGTCGTGGGCCTTGACTGCCGCGCCCAGAGCGGTCAGCTCGCCAATGATCTCCAAGGCCACAGACCGCCGGAGGGTGCTGGTGCCAGGCTTGTAGGTGAGCCCCAAGACGCCCACCGTCAGGCCCGTCAATGAACCGTAGAGCCGGCTTAGCTTTCGCACGACCACCCGGTTCTGCTGCTCGTTCACCCTCAGCACCCCCTCGATAAGGGGCGTTCCTCTTCCATTTCGCTGCCCAAGCTTTCTCAGCGTCTTCAGGTCCCTGGCCAGCGTGCCGCCCGCGAAGCCCAGGCCCGGCCGCAGCGGCGCTAGCGGCCCTAGCCGCCGGTCAAGGTGCAGCGCCCTGGCTACATCCAGCGCATCGGCGCCCACTTCGTCGCAGAGGTTCGCCATCTCGTTGGCGAAGCTTATGCACGTCGCCAAGTAGGCGTTCAGAGCGTGCTTCGTCATCTCCGCCGTGCAGATGCCGACCACCACCCGGGGTACGTCGATGCCCTCAAGAAGCCTGTTGACGGCGTTGACCGTGGCGGGGTCCTCAGAGCCGATCACGACCATATCCGGATTCATGAACCGCTCGACCGCCTGGCCCAGCCGCAGATTCTCCGGAACGTAGGCAATGCCAAAGTCGAGCGAGGGCCTGGCGTGGCGGATGGTCGCCTGGATCCGCTCGCAGGTGCCGACCGGCACCTGGCTGCTGATGACGACCGTCGAGCCGTCCTCCAGGTGCTTGGCCAGCAGCGAGGCCGCCGCCATCACCTGCGACAGGTCGGACTCATCGCGCTCGTCCACCGTCGTATCGTGAGCTATGATGGCGTACCTGGCTTCGGCCAGGGCCTCCTGCGGGTCGGCGGTGAACCAGAGCCTCCCCTCGGCGATGCCCCTCGCGACCAGCTCCTCCAGGCCCGGCTCGAATAGGGGAAGGCGACCGCTGCGCAACCCCTCGATGAGCTGGGGGTCGCTGTCGAGGCCGATGACCGTTCGCCCCAGATCGGCGAGACAGGCCGCGGTGACCAGACCGAGGTGCCAGAGTCCGATGACGCAGACTCTCTCACTACCCAGGCCCGCTGCCCACGCTCTTATCTCCCGCTGGGTCAACTGGCTGCAACCGGCACGCCCAGCAGGCGCCTGGCTGCTATGCGAACGGCCTCGTCCGACGTGTGCCTGGCTTCCCAGCCAAGCCTCTTCATCTTGCTCACGTCCAGGCCCACCTGCGGCACGTCTCCCACCCATCCTCTTCGCCCACCCGTGTACCGGAAGCGGACGCCGCTCAGGCCCATCTCCTCCACAACTATCTCTGCGAGCCTGCTTATCTTGGTGCTGGAAGAGCAGCCCAGGTTGAAGACATCGCACCAGGCTTCGGAGCGGTGGAAGGCGCAGAACATGCCATCGATGCAGTCCTCAACCGGGAAGAATGGCTTCTCCTGCTGGCCATCGCCGAGAATCTCCATCTCCTCTGAGTTGCGCTTCAGCTTCTGGATGAAGTCGTAGATCACCCCGTGTCCCATCCTGCCGCCGACCACGTTGGCGAAACGAAACATCCAGGCCTGCATGTTGAAGATATGGCAGTAGGCGCTGACGAGGGTCTCGCAGGCCAGCTTGGCGGCGCCATAGAGGGAGATGGGCAGAAGGGGCCCGACGTCTTCCGGGGTGGGAATCACGGGCGCTTCCCCGTAGACAGCGGAGGTGGACGAAAACAGCAATCTCTTGATGCCAGTCGCCCTCATGGCGTCCAGGACGTGGTGGGTGGCGATGGTGCAGTTCTCCAGGTCCAGGCGCACGTCCTGATTGCCGCCGGGGATGTCCGTGTTGGCGCCCAGATGAATGACCAGGTCGTGCCCAGCCATCGCCTCCTTCAGTTTCGGCGCATCCAGGAGGTCGGCCTCGATGAACGTGAAGCCCGGCTGGCCGATATTGTGCGCGATCCACTCCCTGCGTCCGGATGACAGGTTGTCGTACACCGTCACGGCCTTGCCCTCAGCCAGAAGCCGGTCGCCCAGGTGGCTGCCGATGAAGCCGGCGCCGCCGGTCAGGAAACATCTCTCGAAATCCGAATTGCTGGCCATCTGTTGTTCCTCCTATGATCCAGGCCGCTCGCTCAGAAGGCCCCCACGGCGGCGGACGACACCCTATCGCAATAGCGGTAGACATCCTCGATCAAGCGAACGGTTCCGAAGGCGTCCTTGGCACCCACCGCAGGCTCCTTGCTGTTCTGCAAACAGTCGAAGAAGTGGCGCTGCTCCTCCACATACGATGAGTAGAAGTAGGTGTAGCTGAGCGGTTTGATCCGCCGAGCCGTCATCCTGCGCAGCATGTTCGCGATGCCTTCCTTGGCCGCGTGCAAGCGCAGATTCTGGGGCACAAACCGGTCGGTGGAAAGACATCCGGCCGTGCCGTGCAGGATGACGCGGAAATCGAATGCGGGGAACACCAGCTTGGCGAAGTAGCCAACCTGCAGAACCCCCTTGGGGCCAGCCCGCGACTGGAGGACGACTATGGCGTTGTCCTCGTAGGGGAAGCCATAGTGATTGCCCAGGCGAGCATGGACCACCTCGGCCTCCCCAAAGAGCCAGCGGAACAGGTCGACCAGGTGATAGCCCAGGTCCAGCAGCCACATCCCCACCTTCTCCTTGTCGAAGTACCATTCAGGCACCGGCTGGGACTCCAACGATGGTGCCAGAGGGCCGTGCACCAGCTCGAACGTTGACAGCACAACGTCACCAATAGCGCCGGAGTCGCGAGTGGCCTTCAGCTTCCGGGTTGCGTCGAAGAAACGATAGTTGTGGCCGACCATCAGCTTGACACCCTGCCGCCCTGCCGCGTCATCGATCCGCTCGCAGTCTGCGCTGGTCATCGCCAGAGGCTTCTCGACGAAGACGTGCTTGCCAGCCTCGATTGCTGCCAGGGTGCTCTCCAGGTGCATGAAGTTCGGCGAGGTAACGATGACCGCATCGACATCCGCGTCGCGAAGCATCTCGTGGTAGTCGCCGTAGAGCGCCCGGATGCCTTCCCTCTCGGCCGCCTGTAGGGCCCTCTGGGAGAGATCAGCGACGGCCACGACCTTCGCATCCTTCATGTAGCGGGACACCCTTAGGTGCAGCTTGCCCATCTTGCCAAAGCCGATGATGCCAACCTTGATGCTCACGTGTGCCCGCACTCCTCTCTTCTAGTCCAGCAGCGGCGGCACCGCGTCCCCCGAGAGCTTGGCGTAGAGGCGCAGCATCCGTAGCTGGCCGGTCCATGCCAGCTTGAAGGCCAGCGGGCTCCTGGAGGGGAACAGCTTCGAGATGGCCTTCACGTCTTCGCCAACGATGCTGATGTTGCGAGTGCTTCCCACGCCCTCCTTCTCGGCCAGGCGGATCTGCCGGACGCTGGACGGCCTGTAGCGCATGATGCGAGCGGCAACGGAATCGACTGCCACCGGGTCGCGGCCAGCCATGACGAGCCCCAGCCTGACAGGACGCTGTCCTAAGGCCACGATGCCGTCGACGACGTTCAGGTGGGGCCGAATGAGCTTGTTCAGGCCGACGATGACCTCGTTGATCTGAGGATGCCAGCCGACCTTCCTGGGCTTGGCGATGCACCCGAAGAGGTTCTTGAGGCAGCAGGTTATATGCAGGGCATTGCCGCTGGCGAAGGGGCCCACCTTGAGCTTTGGGCAGTTGATGAAGAGGTCTGTATCGAACAGCATCTTGGGCAGGGGGAACGTGAACTTGCGCTTGCCGACCGTCACCTCCAGCTCACACGTTTCGCCAGCGCTCAGGTTGACCAGCTCAACTCCCTTCTCGCTGGCGAGGCGGTCGTAGTGGAGCAGAGGAAAAGCATACCGCGTCCGCATCGCCGATGCGTCGGCTTCGACCACGGCGATCCTGGCGTTCGCATTCCACCGCTCGCGCACGTAGTCGATCACCGACGCCACCACTCGCGGGTCAGTGGTCTCGCCTGTCGAGTAGTCCCAGTAGAAGCGCAGATTGACCTTGATGGCGACGGTCTCCACCGGCCCAAACGTCTCAAAACCGACCAGATCCAGCGCTCGGAAGACGGCATCCCTGATGCCTCCGTCGTCGATGGTGCTGGTTCGGGCCATGCCTACGATCGTTCCCATCATCACATCCATTCGGCTAGCGACCTCCTCTTCCCCCCTCTGTAAGCCTCTCCACCGGCAGCTCCTTCTGGCGCAATGGATTGTGGAAAAACGGGAACGTGCAAAACCCGAGGCCAGCGAAACAAAGGGAAACACCCGTCACTTGCAGTCTGCGCCACGCTATGACGGGGTCCTTCAAGAAACCGGTGAAGATATCAGGAAGGAGCCTCGTCAAGATACGTCGCAGAAGGGAGAATTCCCCGTAGAGGACCTTCCGCTCTTCCGAAGAGAAGAGCTTTCTAAACATCTGCCTTTCTCTTCCGACAGCCCAAGACCTCTGAGCAATGGCCCCTAGAGCAAGCTTTGACTTCGGCACCTTGTGCGACACTCTGACTTTTGGATTGAAGACTATTCGCTTGCCGGTCACTCTTCTCACCCTCATGGACAACTCGCCATCCTCCCCGCCAACTTCTCGCCACTTCGTCAACCCTTCACTCCATTTTCCTCTCTGGAGGCCCAGGACAGTGGAGAAGAGACCAGCCATCTCCAGGGCCTCCCGCCTGTAGGATGCGTTCATCGTTGGTGCATGTCCTGTTTCGGTTGTTGCTTCCCAGCCCATCCAGCCGGTACAGCCGAATATCCAGTACAGCTCCACAGGAAACCAGTCCATACGCGAGTCTTCCCATAGCGGTTCAGCAGCCCCGGCTACGCCTATGACAGAGTCGTCCTCTAGATAGGTCCGGACTAGCTCTTCCGCCCAGTCAGGAGCGGCAACCACATCGTCATCCAAGAAAGCTATGATGTCGCCCTCGGCGTGTTGCACACCTAGATTCCTTGCTGCGGAGGCTCCGGGTTCTCCGTCGTTGAGCAACACCACGAAGTTGCGGATGCTCGTCTTCTCGCCGTACCTCCTAGCCTGGTCATGGAGCTGACGCGAGCCTTCAGCGACAAATATCGTCTCGAGGTTGGGATGGGACTGCACCTTCATGCTGTCGAGGAGCGCACAAACGTCGTTCAGTCTGTCCGCCGTGTAGGAGGTGATGATGACCGATAGCAGTGGCCCTGTGTCAGCCACGGAATCGCTCCCTGATCACCGTCCTGATCGCCCCAGAGCCCTGCCGCCAGCTAGGCTGTTTGGTCTGGCCACCGGTCCTCCCCTGGTCGTGGTGCCCCACCTCCAAGACCTTCAGGCCCGCCTTTCTCACCCTAGCGTTCAGCAGCGGCTCCTCCTGGTCGGTCCAGCCCGAAAGGTCAACGCGTGCTATCGCCTGTTTCCAGAAGGCGTTGTAACCGGAGCAGAGGTCAGTGTAGTTCGTGCGGTAGAGGATGTTATGGGTGGTGACGATGACCCAGTTGCCGAAGATGCGGTGCCGGGGCTTGCCCACTGGCCGGGACAGGGCAAAGCGCGAGCCCTTGACGAAGTCATAGCCTCTCAGGAGGGGCTCAATGAAGCGGAGTATGTCATCGGGATCGGTGGTGCCGTCAGCATCGAGCGTCACGATGATATCGCCGGTCGCCTGCTCGATGCCGTGCCTGAGCGCGTCGCCTTTGCCCCGCCCCGGCTGATGCAGAATCTTGACGTCAGAGCGCAGGCTCTTGGCAACCGTGACGGTGTCATCCGTGGAATGCCCATCCACCAGGAGCACCTCGTCGACCCAGGCAGGAATCCTCGGCAACGTGTGGGGCAGGCTCTCCTCCTCGTTGAGTGTGCAGATTAGGGCTGTAATGCTCAGCCCCCTTTCCGCCTTCGCTTTCAGGACAGCGTCCGCCATCTGGTCTCCAGATTTTGCCCGCCCGTAGCGTTGCTTCGTAACCATCTCGCTTGAACCGATGCCTTTTGGTCTAGAATCGCCCGGCGAAGGCCACCAAGAGCCCGCGCATCCTTTGCGGCATTGTCCCCTCGACAGTCGTCAGCAGCCTGGCCAGCACGATGGCCAAGCCAAGCCCCTGCCCCAGCCCATTGCCGACGCCTGCCCCCGCCAGGCCCATCACCGGCAGGAGCGCAGAGCTCAGCGCCACCGTCGTCACCGCCACCGCCCCAGCGATGATCACCAGCTCGCCGACCTGCTTCCTAACCCTTAATGCGCCAAGGTAGACATTCACCACCGCGGCGGGGAGAGCGGCCAGGGCCACGAGACGGAGAAGCGTTGCGCCTTCGGCGGCGTAGTCGCGCCCAAAGGCCAGCAGCAGCCTGTCGCCCAGCAAGAGCAGGAACAGGGCGCCGACGGCGGCCACCGTCAGCGCGCCCGCTACGGCGTTCCGCGAGAGAGCGTGCAGCGCCCCCGGGTCGTAGGAACCCTCGGCAAATAGCGACAGGGCCAGGTAGGCCGAGGCCGACGTGAGGAGGTATCCCAAGAACCAGGCCATATAGAAGTAGGCTGCCTCCGTGGATCCCAGCAAACCTACTACCACCAGCGGTAGAATCAGGCCAGGCGTCAGAAGCAGCGAATCTGCAACGTAGTTCGCCACGGAAAAAGGGAAGAGCTTGAAGACCGCGGCCGGGTCGGCCACTCCTCCTGGTCGATAGCCTGGCAGGCCCCTTGCCAGCAGGGCGAACCCGATCGCCGCCCCCAATACCGTCGCTATGCCCCCCGACGCGACTACGCCGAAGGCGCCGAAGAAGGCCGCCAGGAGCGCCGGCAGGGCAAGGCGGCTGAGCTGGACGAATGCGACCTGGGCCAGAATGTATTTCGCCTTTCGTATCGCCATAAAGGCGTACGTCTGCACAGCGCACAAGGTGGCGGCGATCACAAACGAGCTGAAGGCCACTGCGTACAATGGCTGCTCGCGCAGGAAACCGAGGCTGGGCGCCCACAAGGGCACGCCGACAAGAAACACAGCCGACGCTACCACGGCGCCGACAACGCTAGTCGTGAACACGGCGTTCGCCAGCCGCGGTCCCCCCTCGCCGGACTCCGGCAGAAAGCGGATGAGCCCCATACCAAGGCCCAGGTGGGAGAACATGGCCAGCAGGGTAACCATCGACAGAGCCGCTGAGCCCAGCCCGACCTCGTCGGCGTCGTACAGGCGGGCTACCAGCGCCCAGAAGGCGAACCCGGCGACTGCTGCCCCTGCCGCATTGGCCCAGAGGTAGAAAGCGTTGGTGAAAAGCGGTGTCCGAAGGAGATGGATAGCCCGGCGTCCCTGCGTGAGTCCGGCCGCTGGGCTGATGCTGCGTTCCCCTACGCTGAGTCCCTCCACAGTCTTCCTTCAGTGCGTGTCGAGAGCCTGGGGGAACCAGGAAGACTTACCCCGTGAGTCAGACAAGACCCCTGTTGCCTCCGCCCACCCCCTCAAACCTGACTCACCTGGCAGTGGGCAATGGACGCTCTGACAAGTTACGCCGCCGAATTACCGTTCGGCTCCGTCTGGAGCCACGATCTAACGAACAGCACGACTCACCGGCGGCCAGGGAAACTCATCCGCAGAGCGACCCCCTGCCGCTCGTCTCCGGTCCATTCCGCCCAGGTCAAGCTAATATGGTCTTTCGACCCAAGGGCAAAAACCTTCACTAGTTGAGAACGCGCTCAATTCCCGAGGGAAAGCCGATGTCCCCTGGCAAGGCATGAAGGCCTTGTGAAGATTGCGTGAATCCACGCTTCCTCTTGACACAGCTCTCACATCCGCTTCGCGCTGTGGCTGATCCGCCCGACCGCTCACAGGACGAGGTATCGGCGGCCGTTGGGCGGCGACGGGTCGTACTGTCCTGGGGAGGATGCCCTTATGGCGGGTCTATCGAATCCCGGCCTGGCCCATGCTATGATCGTTATAACCTGTGCTACTTGACGGAAGGCTTGCTCATGGCACAAAGACGAGTCGCCAGAAGGCGCCGCCGGCATGCTCGGCTCACCGCCTGCGTATTGCTCCTGGGCCTGGCCGCCCTCATATCCGCCTGCGCTGGCGAAGAGGCGGTGTCGCGATCGGATGGCACGATCACTCCGGTCGCCTCGTCTGCTCTCGCCGTGCCAGCACCCCTGGCCGTCAATGCCAGCAGCAACCGCATATACGTGGCCAGCGAGTCGCCTGACGCAATATCCGTCATCGACGGCGTCAGCAGCTCCGTCGTCGCCACCCTGCCCGCCGGCCTCTTCCCCCACGCCATCGATGTCGACGCCAGAAGCAACCGAATCTATGTGGCCAGTGGCCGCTCCAAGCTCTGGGTGGTCGACGGGGCCACCAATAGCGTTGACTCTTCCATTGCCCTGGGCGATAGCCCCGTGGCCCTTGCCGTCAACCCTGACGCCGGTCGCGTCTACGTAGCCGACTTCGAGGGCACGCTGTCGGTCATCGACGCCGAGACCAACGCCGTGGTCGCCACCCTACCCGTCGGCCAGAACCCGGTGGCGATGGCGGTCAACCCCAGCACCAATCGCATCTACGTGGCCACCTATGGCAGCCCTGAGATCTCGGTGATCGACGGGGAGAGCAACACCATTATCGCCAAGGTGAGCGTGGGCGAGCTGCCAATCGCCCTGGCGGTGAGCGCGGAGGCGAACCGCATCTATGTAGCCGACGGGGCGTCCGGCAATGTCGGCGTCATCGACGGCTCAACGAACACCCTGATCGCCAGCGTGAAGCTGGGCGGCATGCCGAGCAGCCTGGCCCTGAACCCAGCCACTGATCGCATCTACGTGGCGGAGAGTGGCACCGATGTCATCTCCGTCCTGGACGGCGCCAGCAACGCTGCGATTGGAACCGTGGCTGTCGGCGGCTCCCCTCGGGGCCTGGCGGTCAATGCCGTGACCAACCGCATCTACGTCGCCCGTTCGTTGACCGCCGATGTGCTGGTGATCGATGGCGCCACCAACGCCATCATCGCCACCGTAGCGCTGGCTGGTGCCAGCGAGTAGCCGGCGGCAGGGGTCAGAACTTCGGAGGCCGTTTCGCCGTTGGTGGCCTGATTCCCGACCCCCGCCTGAAGGTTATTGACCAAATGGTACGACGCTGCCGGTGGCCCCGTATAGGCAGACCTAAAGGTCTGCAGCTACGAAATGGAGAGCGGGCAGAGTCGTAGCTGCAGGGCTTATGGCGATCAAGAAAATAAGAACACCCCTGAGGGTTGAAACCCTCAGCTTTGGGGAAGCTGCGGGATTT
>JALHUG010000037.1 GCA_022866185.1 Dehalococcoidia bacterium | reverse complement strand
CTAGGACTGGATTTTGCTGGGCTGCGGCACGCTGACGTAAGGCGTGCACGCAGCATGAGCTGCGACGCGCTGACGTGAGCTGTGCGTGCGCGGCGTGGTCCGCAGCCCAGCACACATCCCGCTGACCACCAGGCTCGCAGCCGATGTTTGGGCCCCAGCCGTCCATCGCGCGGCCGGCTGAGCGCACCTACGGCAACGAGATCGGTAGCCGGCCATGCGGCCGCCGGGGCGTCAGCCTGCCGAAGCTGGCACACCCGCCGATCCGCCTGGCCCTCAAGCGTCCGTATGGGCCCAATCGCAGCTTCAACCCTGAAAACGCCGCATCACCTGTAACATCGACAGGCCAATGGCGTCCATTTGATGAAGAACTAATCGGCAACGCCCTCGCCGCGCTTGCCTGCCGGTTTCAAGCCGGGCTCCGGCCAGCTAGACAGCCATAGGGAGGGTCGCAATGCGGGTAACCATCATCGGGGCGGGCCGCGTGGGCCTCACGACCGCCGTCGCCCTTAACTACCTCGGCCACCGTGTATCTTGCGTCGATAGCGACGGCGGGCTGGTCGAAAGCCTCCTCAACGGTGAGTTCCCCTTCCATGAACCAGTGCTCCCCGAACTCTGGGATGCCAACAGTATTGGGGTCGCCTCGCGTCTCTCACCCGCATCCGCTTCGGCCGACATCCTGTTCGCCACAGTCAGCACGCCCACACTGCCCAATGGACATGCCGATACGTCTGCGGTGCGATCCGTTGCCGAGCAAGTGGCCGAAACCGTGCCGGACCAGGCGGACGTCATCGTCGCCGTCAAGTCTACAGTGCCCCCCGGCACTACCGATGCCCTCCAACAAATGATCGACCAGGTGCTCCAGCGGCGCAACTGCACTGCTAGGGTCGCCACCGCCAGCAACCCCGAGTTCCTGCGCGAGGGATCGTCCCTGGCTGACATGCTCTACCCCGACCGCATTGTCCTGGGCACACCGGATCGCCGCTCACTTCTAAGCCTCCTCAACCTCTACCGACCAATAATTCAGCAGCAGTTTCTCCCACCTGAAGGCGCTCCCCGCCCGCCAGGCTACTCCTGCACCCCCGTGCTCGCCACTCGACCCCGCAATGCTGAACTCATCAAATATGCCGCCAATGCCTTCCTGGTCACAAAGCTCTCTTTCATCAACGAGCTCGCTGGCCTCGCCGAGCAACTGGGCGCCGATATCACTCGGGTTGCCAAGGGCATAGGTCTTGATCACCGCATCGGCCCTCATTATCTCGATGCCGGGGTCGGCTGGGGCGGCCCTTGTCTGGCCAAGGACGTCCGAGCTCTGGTGGGCCTCGCCGCAGATAACGGGCGCGACATGCCCCTGCTCAGCGCCGCCCTCAGCGTGAACTCCCGCCAGCGTCAGCACATCGTCCGCAGATTGGAGCAAGCCCTTGGCCCCCTGCAGGGGACAACCATCGGCATCCTTGGCCTCGCCTTCAAGGCCAACACCGATGACCTCACCGATTCGCCAGCCCTGGCGGTAGCTTCCCTTCTTCTTCAGAGCGGCGCCCACGTCCGCTGCTACGACCCCGTTGCTGAACCAAGAGCTAGGCGCGAACACCCTCACCTTCCCCTGGAGTATCACGACACCGTCGGCGAAATGAGCAGAGGATGCGACGCCCTGGTGCTGATGACCGGCTGGCCGGAGTTCAAACACCTACCCTGGCCTGAGCTGGCCAGGGCCATGAAGGGCAAGACGGTTGTCGACGCCAGGAACTTCCTCGACCGCCAAACGATCGAGCAAGCCGGCTTCACCTACCTGGGCATCGGCCGATGACCATAGCCCCGACTGTCACGCGCCCAGCTTCCCCCTCCCCCAAGCTCGCCAATGTTGCCCGTCCCGCACTGCTGGTTCTCACCAGCACGTTCCCCAAAAGCATTGACGATAGCACGCCGCCGTTTGTGCTCCAGTTGTCTAACCACCTTCTGCCTTACTTCGATGTGACCGTGCTCACACCTGCCGAGCGGAACGCGCCTCACAAAGAGACTCTGCAGGGAGTCAACGTGCAACGATTCCATTACCTCTGGCCAAGCTCCCTGGAACGACTCGCCGACGGCGCCATCCTCGAAAACCTCAGCCGCAGTCGCTGGCTCTATCTTCAGGCGCCCTTCGTGCTTCTCTTCGAGCTGATTGCCGCCCTTCGCCTGGCCAGGGCAAAGCGCCCCGCCGTCATCCATGCCCACTGGTTCATCCCGCAGGGAATTGTGGCCGTCATTGTCGGGCGGGTCCTCAAGATTCCGGTGGTGATCACCGCTCATGGGGCCGACGTCTATGGCCTGCGCGGCCGCATATGGCACGCCCTGCGCAGAGCCCTGGCTGCACGCTGCGAGGCGGTTACCGTCGTGAGCCAGGACATGGCGACGAGGCTTCCGGGGGCCACATCGCGCAGGGGCGAGCCCCCTCAGGTGATGCCCATGGGCGTTGACAGCCAGCGCTTCGCTGCTGGACCAGCGACTTTGGGGAATGCAGGCCAGGCCGTGCTCTTTGTCGGCCGGCTGGCCAAGAAAAAGGGTGTGGAATATCTGATCCGAGCGTTCCCCGACGTTCTCGCCCGTCACCCGGACGCTCGCCTGGTCCTGGTGGGCGATGGCCCCTGTCGGGCGGAGTTGGCGGCCCTGTCGTGGCAACTGGGCCTGGCCGACCGCGTCCGTTTCGCCGGCGCCCAGCCGCCGGCGGAGCTTCCACGCTTCTACCACAGCAGCCGCGTGTTTGTTGGGCCATCGATAGTGGCGCGATCAGGCGACACCGAGTCGTTCGGGCTCGTCTTCGCCGAGGCTATGGCCGCCGGCTGCCCCGTCGTCGGCACGACCGTCGGTGGCATTCCCGGCCTGGTTGTCCACAGCCGAACGGGGCTATTGGTCGATCCTGAGTCCCCCGCTGCCCTGGCGGCGGCCATCAACCGCGTGCTCGACTCCCCCGCCGAGGCCGAGAGGATGGCAGCCCTCGCCCGGCGCTGGGTGAGGCGCAAGCTCAACTGGCGCCAGGTCGCCCAGCGCTACGCCGACAAGCTGAAGCAGGCGGCGCGGAACGGCCAACGTGTGGCCGCTGGCGCTAACGTCGGAGGGTCGAACAGTAGAGACGATGCTTGAGGCGACGCGGTCTGAGGCCAGCTTCGACCGAAAGAGCGGGCTGCGCGGGGTTCTCAACGCAGCCCAGATCACCGCACGCTCTCTGGGCGAGCGCATTCTGGAACCGTCGCAGCGGAAGGTGGCCATCAGCAGCAGCGCGGCCTACCAGGCAGCGCTTGCCCTGATCGCCCTGTTCCTGTTGGCCGTGGCCGCCTGGTTCGTGGTTCAGCTTGTGGGCTACCGGCCCGACGGCCCCGACGACGCCCGCACCCTCGTGTTTACCAGCAATATCTTGCGAGCGCCCGGCGCCTGGATACTGCAGCAGGAGCTTCCGCTGCTCCAGTTCGCCACCTACGCCTCCTTGATTAGGCTGTTCGGATGGGACGCACCCCTGGTGCTGGTCCCCCTCCTCTCTTCGGCTGCTCTGGCCCTACTGGTGGGCTATATCGCCCAGCGGGTCGGCGGCGGGCTGTGGGCCTTCTTGGTCGCCGCCCTGATGCTGGCCTGCCTGCCGGTCTTTCTTGTCCAGGCGAAGTGCCTCCCCTTCTACCCTCCGACACTCTTATTTGGCTACGGCGGCGCCTTCGCCGCGATTGTCTACGCTCGCAGCGGCGGGCGAGTGGCTTTCCTAGGAGCGGCGCTGGGGCTTCCGGCGGCTCTCTACTCGTTCGGCATAGGCATCGTCTTCCTCGCCGTGCCCCCTCTCTACCTGCTCATCGACCGACGCCGGCCGGTGCTGATTCGGCTGGCCCAGGCCTACGCCATCATTCTCGCGCTGGCGGCGCCGTGGCTGGTATGGCACCTCGCCGTGGACGGATACGATGGGCTCTTCCGGCAGCAGACAACCTGGCTGATAGATCGGGGCTACCTGAACATAAGGAACTCGGAGTTCTGGGACACCGGCAGCGATTCGCACATTGCATTCCTGGGGAGGCTTCCAGGCATGTTTGCGGATGCTTCCGGGCCGCTGGCCATCCCACTGGTCGTTCTGGGCATCATCGGCCTGATCCGACTGCCGAGTTGGCCGTGGCGAGCGGCTGTCCTCCTCGCCCTGGGCATTCCCATCGCTGGCCTAGTCTACGCAGTGCCCGCCGCCTTCAACCGATATGTCTACGTCTTCCTGCCGGGGCTGGTTCTGCTATCAGCCTACGGACTCCATGGTCTTATTCACCTGCTATCCTCCTATCGCCGAACGGCTCATCTTTCGCTCGTCGGGGCTATGGCGGCCTTGGGTCTGCTGGGGACGCTTTTCCTTCAGAACGTTCAGGACTCTCTGGACACTGCGAATATGATGCAGACACGGCCGGCTCAGAGTGAGCTTGCAGCGGTAGCGGAGCTCATCGACGATGACAAGGCGGTTATCGGATCCAGGCCTTATTGGCTCATATATCACACCCATGAAAACGAGCTGCTGACGACAGACTTCCTGAGTGAAGAGGACTTTGTGACCTATCTCTCCTGGCCGTCGGACGAGGCGGTCGCGGAGATGTTCGAACGCAATAACGTTGGCTGGATTCTCATTCTACAGCCGGCAGAGCACTGGGAGCGCGACTACCACGTCTGGCTGACGAAGGCGGCTGGCCAACTCCCGCAACATTACGTCAAGGTCAAAGATAGTGCACTGGTCGAGGGGGTTTACACGGGGTACAGCTACTCCCTCTATCGCGTCGTGCCAGCCGGGGAGGCCGCTTCCAGAGAATCTGTAGAAGGGGGCTAGAGACTGACAATGTCACCTGATCTAGAAGGCATTTCAAAATCCCGACGGCACCGCCCCGTGAACGGGGCAGCATGGTGGATCACATGACCTTCGGAGTCCTGCGGCGACCCCCGATGAGGCTGCTGGCGTGGCTGCTGCTGCCTCTCAGCGTGGCAGTCGGCGTCTTCCTCCTCATTCGCTTCTACGAGATGCCGAGGGTGGAGAACGCCAGCCCGCTGGCCATCGCCCTCATCGTGATCCTCTCGGTGCTCCTGATACTGTGCTTGGTCGCCGCTCCCTACTGCATTCTGGCCGGCACCGACTGGAACCGCTCGCTCGGCCATCTCTACCTGGTGGTGACGGCGTCCCTGGCCGCCAACTACTCGACGCCGCTCAAGGCGGGCATCCCCCTGCGTGTCTACCTCTACAAGCGCTTCATGGGGATCGGCCCTGCAACGGGGAGCGCCCTGGTGGGGCTGGAGATCCTGCTGGGGACGCTGGTGCCGGCCGTGATCTCGATCCTTGTCCTGGTGCTCCTGCTGCCGGAGGGAGAGATGGCTCTGCCAGTGCTCGTCGCCGCGGGCGCCGCCATGGCGGTAGGCGCTATCGCCTTCGTCCGAAGCAGGTCGTATGATCGTGTCGCCGCCCGACTGCCCCTGCCGGGGATCGCCCGCAGGCTGCTCGCCCCTGGCGGTGGCTTCGTGACGGCCGTGCGCGGCGTGCCACTCTCGTCCCTGGCGACGGCTGCCGGTGTCTACGCGGCGATGTTCGTCTTCGTCGGCGTCCGTTCCTTCTACGCCTTCGAACTCTTCGGCGGCTCGATGAACGTGCTGGAGCTGGTGGGGATCAGCGCCGCCGCGTTCACCCTGGGCACCGTCTCATTCCTGCCGATGGGGCTAGGCGTCCGCGATGCGACCCTGGTGGCCCTCTTCGTCCAGGCAGGCGCCGATCGGGATGTCGCGATTGCCGTCGCGGCCCTTGACCGGCTGCTGTCGACGGCCGTCCCCTTTTTCCTTGGAATCCTCTCCGCCCAAATCCTCGGCCTGAGGGCCTTCGGGCAGCCGAAGGATTTCAGCAGCCAGCCGGAGAGCGAGTTGGTGAGGCGGGCCCGGCGCCTAGGTCTTCTCGAAGACCATGAGGGCCGAGTTGGCGAGCCTCGACCCGAGCAGCCAGCCGCTCACGTACTCGAGGGGATAGGAGACAGCAACCACTAGCCGGGCGACCAGCCGCAGGGGCAACGGCAGGCGGCTGAGGGATGCAGCCGTCATCGGTGCGCGCCCGCCAGCCGGCCTCTTCACCTGATCCGCCGCCAAGCGTGAGGTGCGCGCTCGCGCCGGCAGCATCTTGCTGACTAGATGCAGCAGCCTAAGGAGGGGCGCATACTCGTGCGCTTCGCAGCGGCTTAGCCGCATCCCCTGCTCGACGAACAAGCGAACCCATCCGTCTACCGAGATGGGATGTACCTGGGCACCGAGGCCAGGACGAACGCGTTCGTAGACAATCACCGATCCCCCGGGCTGGAGCACCCTGGCCAGCTCCTTCACGCAGGCGGGCTTAAGCTCGTCGGGAACGTGAATCAGGACGACAACCGACAGAGCCAGACCGAACGTGTTGTCGGCGAAGGGCAGAGACTGGGCCATGCCCAGGCAGAACTGCGGCCCCCTACCAAGCTCGTGGGCGCGCCTGACCATGGAAGGCGAGAGGTCAACGCCCACGACGGGGCCAGACGCGGACAAATACTGGCACCAGCGTCCTGTGCCGCAGCCGATCTCCAGCGTCACCCCCCTCTCCCTCTGCCGCCTCACCCGCCTCAGCGCACGCGTGAGCGCCTTCCGCTGGAAGTGAGCGAAGAACTCGTTCAGCCACAGGGGGGCGCCAGCATAGCACACCGCCCCCAGAAGGCCAGGGTCCTCGGCCTGCTCGAGCTGATCGCGGGCCAGGCTCTCCCAGTACTCCGCGGGCTTGTAGCTCACTGCACTGGGCGGACGAAGCTCGACCATCGGTTGTTGAGACTGCTGGGTTGGAGACTTAGTCATACTTAGCCCTCGATTTCCACTCTGCGCATGACGAACACGAATGTCGGACTCAGATAAGACAGCCAACGAAGCACACCAGCGGGCAGTGCTCTCCCAAGCTTGGCCAGCGGAGATCGCTCCACCGCTGCCGTCGCCGCGACCATCCGCGGCGTCATGTCGTCGCACCTCAAGCCCGCTCGCGCCGCCTCCCGTAGCAGACGGCCGCGGGTGAGTGGGAAGACGTCGTACTTCTCTGCCCGCCGCAGCAGCCGCATATAGGCGTCCGCCAGCCCACGCGGCAGCCAGGAGAGAAAGGGGAGTTTGTAGTGCGGTTCTAGGAGTGCGAAGCGGTTCGGCGTCGCCACGTAGGCAAGTCCGCCCGGCGCCAGGACCCGCCGTACCTCGCGCAGGTGGGCCGCCGCATCGGCAACGTGTTCGATCACGTGGTTACTCACGACGATGGAGAAGCTTTCCGAGGGGAATGGCAGCGTCTCAGCCCGCCCCAGAATGAAATCGAACCCCGCCGTCGCCCGATAGTCGGCTATGTCCAGCCCTACCACGCTCCAGCCAAGCCGACGCAGGTGATCCGCTACGAAGCCGGCCCCGCACCCCACGTCAAGGGCCGACCCACCCGCGCCGAGCGGCGCCAGCCCCTGGAGGATACTCGAGACCTTCCGCGCCTTTTGCGTGCGCACCTGAGGGTCGCTGTCCACGCAAGATTGCGGCGCGATCATGGCCGGTTCGCCGTTGGTGGCTTGATTCTTGACCCCCGCCTGAAGGCGGGGGCATCGGATTCGTTTCCCCATGCCCCAGCCTTCAGGCTGGGGTTGTGTGTGAACCCGGGAGCCCGGAACCCACCAATCATGAACCAGCTGGGCGCCATCACCGTTCCTGGCCCGTTCTTCGCCTGCCGGATGGCGATTTGCTCGCCGCTACGTGACCGAACAGGATGCACGACTTCTCTCGGCTCTCTATTTCTCTGCTAGCGCCACTTTGGCTCTCTGCCCGCTCGAGACCGTATCTGCCATGCTCGCAACATCGCCCGGGACATCGCTATGGGTTGGTATTACCAACTTCGGTTCGTACAGCGCCCGCCGCTGCTGACAAATGATCTCCTCTATCAGGCGTCTGTTCTTGGCCAGGGCTAAGCCAAAGAAGCTCCCCACCAAGACCTGCATTCCTATGACAATTAGGGCTGACCCAATAATCAGGGATTGTACGTGGCCAGCGCCCCCAGACGTAGCAAAGAAATAGAGGAACCTCAGAAATGCTGCCGCTCCTGCCAGAGTCAATACGGCAGAAAGGACCATGAGGATATTGAACAGCCTGTGGACGGCATAGCTGAGGATAGCGACGCTGCCAGCGCGAAAGATGTGGGAGCGCACGCTGGACATCAGGCGAGACGGCCTGGTGACATCCCTGGCCGGAAACACCCTGTTCTCTATCGCCAGGTTATGATCCCTGGCGGCTATCAAGGACTCGTGTGCATAGGTATAGTTCGACGTAATGGTAAGGCGTAGCGCCGCCTCCCGCGAATACGCTCGGAAGCCGCTCGATACATCGGTGCCCTTGGGCAAACGATACAGCAGAACGAGCAATGAATTGCCTATCCGGTTCCCCCACTTGCGAACGAAACTCATCTCTCTCAGTCCGTTGAGAGCGCGAGAGCCCACGACCACATCGGCGCTTCCAGAGATGACGGGGGCCGCCAGCTCCGGGATTCGCGTTTGATCATAGTGATTGTCCGCGTCGGTGTTGACGATGACGTCCGCCCCCAGAGCGAGGGCGGCGTCTAGGGCATCCCTGAAGGTGGCCGCCAGCCCTCTGTTCCTTTCGTGGGACAAGACGAAGTCAGCCCCCGCGGCACGAGCAGCATCCGCCGTCCGATCAGTGGAACCATCGTCGAAAACCAAGACCAGGACGCGGTCCACACCAGGGATATCTCGCGGAACCTCGCGCACCACCTTCCCAACGGTCGCTTCTTCGTTGTAGGCAGGAATGACTACCACTAGCGTCTTCATTTTCATTGCATCATGTCCTCACATAGGTGTCTTCGCGTCTTTTCCCATGTCAAATGGACGCCATCGATGCGGCAATGTTACAGGCGGTGCGCCAATTCCTCGAGGAACCGGCACGGCTTGGCCCATGAGCGGCGAAGTGGTCAACGCCGTTGGTGGCCTGATTCTCGACCCCCGCCTGAAGGCGTTCAACTATTTAAATTCACCTCTGCGGGATAAATCCCGCAGCTTCCCCAAAGCTGAGGGTTTCTCCGCCATAGGCGGATCCGCCTTCGGCGGAAACCCTCAGGGGTGTTCTTGTTTTCTTGATCGCCATAAGGCTGGGGCTGCGTGCGAACCCAAGAGCCCAGAACCCACCGATCATGAGCCAACTACCGCAACGTTCCCCGTCCCACCTTTGCAGACTTCAGCCGCTGGCAGCACATACACCCCGTCATGCACCTGCACCAGCTCGGCGTTTGACAAGGCCCTCGTGCTGTAGACGATGCTCAGGCCATGCTCTCGAAGCCAGGCAGCGTCTGGCACACCCTCTCGCAGCACCTGCCTCGCCTCGTCGACAGCGGGCGGCCTTACTGGGTAGACCGTCAGTGGAATCGTCGCATAGACCTGCCTCCCCGTGATGGCCGCAAACGGCGTGCCAAACTTGGGATCGAGGAGAGCCCGCTCGTAGCCCGGACAGAGATTGTCACGCACCCACACGAAGTCCTCATACTGATCATCGTCGATGCGCCGATAGTAGTCCTCGTCGTACCGACTCTGAAGGGCCAGGCCGAACGATGGCAGCAGAAGGCCGACAGCCACCAGCCCGGTGGCGATGAACGCTGCTCCGCCTGCCCATCTGGGGCGAAGGGCAGTGGCAAGCCATCTCCGAATCCGCGACGTCGCCAGGCCGGCGACTAGCAGCACCAAGATCGAGAGGTAGAGGATACCCCGGCTATACAAGACCCAGTTTCCAACCCCGAAGCAGTAATACAGAAACACGAAGAGGGCCGCAAGAAGCGTTGCCACCAGCAGTGCGCGGTCGGTGCGTCTGCGGCTGATAGCCAACGCCCCCAGCCCAAGGACGAAAAGACCATAGGGAATATAGCCAAGCCGAGAGATTATCCCGCCCGGGATCGTGAGTAGGGAATCAGGGACCGACGTCTCGGTGGCCGCCGTATCTACAATCCAAGGGTTGTGAACGAGGAACAGCAGCGAGGCGAGCGCGATTGCCCCCAGCACCGCGGCCATCTGAGCCAATGGCCGCTGCCTTACAGAGCGCTCGGTCGAGGGGGAGCGGACTGTCTGGAACAGCCCGTGGACGACGATGAGGAGACTCACAAACAGGGCCGTAGGGGCATGGGTGATGAAGAGGAAGGAGAGAAGCGGCAGCAGGAGCAGCGGCAGGCCCCTGGAAGCCCAGAGATAGCTCACCAGGAAGAGGACCAGCGGCACGAAGAGCAACCCAAGCGCCACAGGCACCGCGAAGGCCGGGCCCAGGAAGCGCACGGTGGTGGGGACAAGGCAGACCAACAGGGCAGCCTCAAGGCCAAACCCGCCTCTCTTCCCGAAGATGTAAGCGCAGAGCGCGGTCAGCGCGAAGACGGACGACGGAAGGAACCGAAAGATGGTCAACCAGGGCAGCCCCGTTAGAAGCTGGAACTCGGCGAGGAAGAGATGGTAACCGACCTCTTCGTGAGTAGACCCCCTGACCTCCCCTGTGATGGGGTCGGCCCTGGCCTCCCCTGTGACCGGGTCGTAGGAAGGGATCGTTCCCGTTGTAACGATTGCGCGGGCCTCATCGAAATGCGTCCACTCGTCCGAGTGCAGCGGATAGCCGTAATCGAGACGCGGGATCATGCCGATGTAGAACGCCAACCCCATGATGAGCCCGAGCGCTAGAAGCTCTGCTGGGCCGCTCTTCCCTGCAGCCGAAATCGACCCTCCCCATTGCCTCG
>JALHUG010000314.1 GCA_022866185.1 Dehalococcoidia bacterium | reverse complement strand
GGGGTTCAACTTGTCTTCTGTCGCAGGTTACCACCATTTGACTTTGTGAAACGACGTAGCGAGAGAACGGTTCATGGGGCACAATGCCAACCTGCCCGAGTGACCCACGATGTGTAAAGACTATATCGTCAGGAAACGCGTTCGAATTTATAAGTTCGTCAGCTTTTTGTTCGGTCAGATAGGCAAAACCAGTCCCTTCAAACCTACCAGAGGTTAGATTATTACCTCGAATAACGGGTACACCCGACTCAACGAAGTTGTCCGTCTTGATATTTGAACCGAACGGTCCCATCGCAACACGAGTCGCAACATCTGAGATGGCTTTTATTGGCCACTCACCCCGCATGACCAATACCTCTCAAATTGTCCCAGGCAGTATTCTCTCTCTCTCCACCGTCCTGAAAGAAGACTACATCCGAGAGGATCTTGTTTTGCACATCGAAGATGATTAGTAGCCCAGTTTTGTAACCAAACTCTTGTCCAGTCAGAACTTCCAGCTTCTCGACATCTCCAGATACATCAGTGTTGTCTCTCTTCTTTATTTCAATGGCTAACAGATTCCTTTCGTCATGGCCTCTCTTGTGGATCACGATATCTGGGAACACCCTACCGTCGCTGCCCTCAGCGTCAGTCCGATGGTCTCTATGAATCCTCTTGGGATATATGCCATGCCTGTTATACTCGCAATCAACTTCATACTCCTTGAATAAATATTGCAGGTGTTCTGCCAACTTGTGTGAAATCGAGCACTCGTTGACAGTTAGTTCAAGCAGGGCACAGTCTTTTAAGAAAAACAATTGCAGGGCCGCCTTTACGTTCTCGTATAGATCCTGTTCATTCATAACCTAGGCCCTTCAAATTGGCATCAATAATTGCATCAGACCTGCGTGCTTCTTCCATCTGCACGCGCAGGGTAGCGGTCAGACGCTCCATCTTCTCCTCGAATGGCTCGTCGTCTTCTTCGACTTCGGCCGCGCCGACGTACCTGCCGGGGGTTAAGATGTGGGTGTGCTCACGGATGTCTTCGATGGTGGTGGCCTTGCAGAAACCGGGTACATCCTCGTACTCCTTATCGCAGTCCTCATCGCCTCGCCAGGCGTGATAGGTGTCAGCAATCTTGCTTATGTCTTCGTCGGTAAGCTCCCGATGGACGCGGTCTATCATCGTGCCGAGTTTACGGGCGTCTATGAACAGCGTCTCTCCCCTGCGGTCGCGGAAGTGTCCGTTCTTCTTGTCGCGGGCGATGAACCAGAGGCATACGGGTATCTGGGTTGAGTAGAAAAGCTGACCAGGCAAGGCTACCATGCAGTCAACGAGGTCCGCTTCGATGATGTTCTTCCTGATCTCCCCCTCACCTGACTGGTTGGAACTCATGGAGCCGTTTGCAAGAACGAACCCGGCAAGACCTGTGGGGGAGAGGTGATATATGAAGTGCTGGACCCAAGCGAAGTTAGCGTTACTCTTCGGCGGGACCCTGTACTTCCAGCGGGCATCGTCTGTGAGGCGTTCCCCTCCCCAGTCGCTGTCGTTGAAGGGGGGATTGGCAAGTACGTAGTCGGCTTTCAGATCCTTATGTAGGTCCCGGTGAAAGCTGTCGGCGTGCTCCGGACCGAGGTTTGTGTCTATCCCCCTGATGGCGAGGTTCATCTTGGCGAGGCGCCAGGTAGTTGGGTTCGACTCCTGGCCGTAGATGCTTATGTCACCGAGGTGACCACCGTGGACTTCCACGAACTTCTCGCTCTGGACAAACAT
>JALHUG010000313.1 GCA_022866185.1 Dehalococcoidia bacterium | reverse complement strand
TGACCCACCAGGCTTCTGTCCCCGGACGCTGGGCCACGTCCAACCGATCCTTGGCTACATCAATGCCGACGTAGATGTGGATGGGACTCACAGTCTCCTCCTCTCTGAGACTTCCCTGCTCTGGCCCAGTCTTGCAAGATGCGGGCTCTTCGACCCCAACAACTGTTCGGGCTCTGGCAGGAAGGAAGGGACGTGACGACCATGCTGAGCGACGGTCTTGCCAGACCCAGGGTGACAACGGTCTATCACGTCTCCTTCCCAGGAGTAAGATACAAGGGTGACAGCATGGCCTGGAGTCATTCTTGTATCTTGTAGAGGGGCAGGGGCGTGACAGGCCGTTTCATTCTAGGTCTTCTAAGACCGTCGCTCAGCATGGTCGTCACGTCCCTTCCTTCCTGCCAGAGCCCGAACAGTTGTTGGGGTCGAAGAGCCCGTATCTTGCAAGACTGGGCCAGGGCAGGAAAGTCTTTCCGAGAGGAGGAGTGATGACCCCCGCCAAGTTCTACGTAGGAGTGGATGTGGCCAAGGACTGGTTGGACGTGGCCCAGCGTCCGGAAGGGGCACCCTGGCGCGTCAGCAATGATGAGAGAGGCATTGCCGCATTGGTGGAGCGCCTGGTTCAGTTGCGCCCTGCCTTGGTCGTCCTTGAAGCCACGGGCGGCATGGAGATGCCCGTGGTTGGGGCGCTGGTGGTTGCTCAGTTGCCGACCGCGGTCGTTAACCCGCGTCAGGTACGGGAGTTTGCCCGGGCCACCGGTCGCCTGGCTAAGACCGATGCGATTGATGCTCAGGTGCTGGCCCAGTTTGGCGAGGCTGTCAGGCCAGAGCTGCGTCCCTTCCCAGATGCAGCCACCCAGGAACTGAGCGCACTCCTGACGCGACGACGCCAGTTGGTCGGCATGCTCACGGCGGAGAAGAACCGTCTCCGCACGGCGGCGAAGGCGGTTCGCGCTGACGTCCAGGAGCACATTCGCTGGCTGGAGCGTCGCTTGTCCGACCTGGATGGCCAACTTGCCCAGTCCATTCGCTCCAGCCCCAGTTGGCGGGAGCGGGACAATCTTCTCAAGAGTACCCCGGGAGTGGGCCCGGTCCTCTCGGTAACCCTTCTCGCCGAGCTGCCGGAGCTGGGTACTCTGGGCCGCAAGGAAATCGCGGCTCTGGTGGGCGTGGCGCCCCTCAACCGGGATAGCGGCCACTTCCGGGGCAAGCGTTCGGTCTGGGGTGGCAGGTCTAGAGTGCGGGCTGCTCTGTACATGGCCGCCCTCGTCGCCGCCCGCTGCAATCCGGTGCTCCGAGCCTTCTACCAGCGCCTGGTCGAGGCCGGCAAGCCGAAGAAGGTGGCGCTTACGGCCTGCATGCACAAACTCCTCACCATTCTGAACGCGATGATTCGTCACCGAACCCCGTGGAGCTTGGAACATCATGCACTCTAACCTTGACAACCAAGACAGTTGCTGAGCGAAGCGAAGAATCTCAGCGGCGACGTGGGCAAAATGGCAAGGCTTGCTCTGAGCAGCGCGAGGGAATGCGCCGCCACATCTTGGAGACAGTACACACTAGGGTAGCAGCACACTGTGGCCGGGGGCAGGCAGAACCCTCGTTTCCCTACAGGCGTCTCTTCATCAGGTAGAAGTCGATCTTCTCGTAGTCCGACCGCTGCAACTCCTCGACCTGCTCCTGGGTCAACGGCGGCGGCACTATCACCTTCTCGCCCGGATGCCAGTCAGCCGGCGTAGCGACGTAGTGCTGATGGGTAGTCTGCAGGGCATCGACCAGGCGCAGGATCTCGTCGACGCTCCTGCCGGTCTGCAAGGGGTAGTAGATGATGGCCTGAATGAACCCCTCCGGGTCGATGACGAACAGCGCCCGCACGGCGGCGGTGGTGCTGGCCTCCGGCTGGATCATCCCGAATTTGTTGGCAACTTCCATGCCCACATCGGCTATGACCGGGAAGGGTATCTTGACCCCCAGCTTCTCCTCGATATTCCTCAGCCAGGCGAGGTGGGAATGGATACTGTCGACGCTCAGGCCGACCAGCTTCACGTTGCGCTTGGCGAACTCCTCGGCGCGCCGAGCGAGGGCGACGAACTCGGTGGTGCAGACGGGCGTGAAGTCAGCGGGATGGGAGAAGAGAACCACCCACTCGCCTTTGAGGTCACTCATGCTGAGGGGGCCATGCGTTGTCAGCGCCTGGAAGTCCGGCGCCTGCTGACCGATCCTGGGCATGCCTGCTGTCTCAACTCCCTCTTCCGCTCCTGCCATTTCCGTTCCTCCTTCCTGTAGCTAAGACGATGCGGCCTCACTAGACTGGCAGCCCGTCCGGATATATTCTCGCTTGACAACTTCTCTTTGGGCAAGCTAGTATGCGGTCACTTTGCGGGCCCCTGAGCTCTCAGAAGTTGCAGCGATGCGTTGCCCCTATTGTAATGCTGACAATCCGGCTAGTTCGACGTTCTGCATATGGTGCGGCCGAACTCTGACCCCGTCCCCTGTCGAAGGCACGGTCACCCTATTGTTCACCGACATCGAGGGCTGGACCAGCCTCGCCCAGCGGCTGGGAGACAAGAGCGCGCACATGGTTCTGCGGGATCACGATCGCATTCTCAGGGAGCGCGTCGTTCGCCACGGCGGCCGGGTGGTCAAACACATGGGCGACGCCCTCATGGCGGTCTTTCCAGGCGCCACCAGGGCTCTGCACTGCGCCGTGGCTATCCAGAAGGCCTTCGCCGACTATAGCCAGAAGCACCCGGAGACGCCCATCAAGGTGAGGATTGGTCTCAACAGTGGCGAGTCGATCCAGGATGGAAGCGACTACTTTGGCAAGGCTGTCACTATGGCCGCTCGCATTGCTGACAAGGCGCGGGGTGGCCAGATCCTGGTGTCCAATGTGGTGCACGACCTCGCCGGCTCTGTGGCCGAGGTGGAGTTCAAGCACGTCGGTCGCAAGCAGCTCAAGGGCATACCCGGCAGGCAGCGGCTGTACGAGGTAGTGTGGTGAGTTATACCTTGGGGCGGCAATCGCACAGGGCTACAGGTTTGCTTAGCGTGCTCCCCCTTCGCTGGCCATCTCGTCCACCTCGGCGGCACCCTTCGCCAGGAACTTGTCCTCGTCAGCCGCCAGGATGCTAATTAGCCGGGCGAATTCGCCGGCATGGACTCGCTCTTCGTTGGCGATGTCAATGAGGACCTTCTTGGCCAGCGGGTGATCGGTGGCCTCGGCGTGGGCCAGGTATAGGTGAACCGCCTCGTGCTCGGCGCAGAGGTCCAGGCGGATGGCTCGAATCAGCTCTTCGAGGGTGAGCTTGCGAGCGGGCACCATTCCAGGGAAGGGGTTGAGGAACTCAGGCATCTTTGACCTCCTCTGATCGTTCTTAGTAAGCCTGCTACGTCAGGCGGCTTTCCACGACCTCTCGCTTGATGTTCTTGAAGAACGCCTCGATGTAGTCAGCCCGCTTCAGGCCGTAGTCCAGCATGAAGGCGTGCTCGAAGACATCCATGACCAGGATGGGGAGACAGCCCGCCAGGTGGCCGGTCTCGTGCTCGTTGATCCACTGGTTGATCAGCCTTCCGGTCACGTTGTCTTGGTAGAGTATGGCCCAGCCGATTCCCCGCATAGTGCCGGTACCCTTGAAATC
>JALHUG010000036.1 GCA_022866185.1 Dehalococcoidia bacterium | reverse complement strand
AGACTGTCTCTCTAGTCAAGCTCTACCTGGAGAACGACGGTCACAAGGTACTCTGCGCCTACGACGGCGTCGAGGCCCTGCGCCTGGCGCGGGAAGAGCGGCCCCACCTGGTGGTCCTAGACCTCATGCTCCCCGGCCTGGACGGCCTCCAGGTCTGCCGCACCCTGCGCGCTGAGTCCGACGTGCCCCTTATCATGCTCACCGCCAAGACCACCGAGGGCGACAAGCTCACCGGCCTGGAGCTGGGCGCCGACGACTACG
Organism: Dehalococcoidia bacterium; assembly: GCA_022866185.1. Taxonomy (GTDB): domain Bacteria; phylum Chloroflexota; class Dehalococcoidia; order SM23-28-2; family SM23-28-2; genus SM23-28-2. Next base: position 21,024 of record JALHUG010000036.1, on the reverse strand, counting down.
TGACCAAGCCCTTCAGCCCCCGTGAGCTGGCGGCTCGCATCAAGGCGGTGCTCCGCCGCACCCCCGGCGAATCGCTGGAGCTGGGGCCGGCGCAGGTGACCTACGGCGACTTCCAGATGGACTTCCGGCAGTACACGGTGACCGTGGTCGGGCGGCCGGTCGACCTGACGCCCACGGAGTTCCGCCTGCTGGGGGCCCTCGTGCGGCAGGCAGGACAGGTGCTCAGCCGCGAACAGCTCATCCAGAAGGTGCTGGGATCGGACTTCGAGGGCTTCGACCGCACCATCGACGTGCACATCCTGAACCTGCGCCGCAAGCTGGGCGACGACCCCAGCCATCCACGCTACATCAAGACCGTTTACAGCGCTGGGTACAAGTTCGAGGCGGGTGGCAATGATCCATAGCGTCCGCTGGCGATTGTTCCTATCGTTCCTGCTGGTCATCGTGGTGGCTGTGGGAGCGGCGGCCGTCTTTGTCAGCCGCACGGCCAGCAACGAGGTCGAGCAGTACGAGACGCAAACCCACAACGTCCGGGTGGGCCGCGTGCAGACGCTGCTGGCCGCCTACTACATCGAGCAGCACGATTGGGCCGGCGTCGAGCCGGTGGTGGACCAGATCGCGCGGCTGTACAGCGAGCGGGTGGTGGTGGTCGATCAGGAGGGTCTGGTGGTGGCCGACTCGCACGGGATGATGCCCATCGGCAAGCCAGGCGAGTTCAAGCCGCCAAACGTGGCGATCCCCATAACGGCCGGCCAGGCCCGCTTAGGTACATTGGTCATCTCCCCACAGGGGCCACCGCCGCCGCCAGGCGACATGGCCGCCGAAGAGGCCAGTGTCAGCTCCCTCTCCAGTTCCATCAACCACTACCTGCTGTGGGGCGGCTTGCTGGGCGTGGCGGTGGCTGCCGTGGCCACCCTGCTCCTCTCCCGTCGCATCCTCCGGCCGGTGGAGTCGCTGGCCCAGGCCGCCCGCGCCCTCAGCCGCGGCGATTTCTCCCAGCGGGTGGATGTGCGCTCCAAGGACGAGTTCGGCGAACTGGCCAAGACCTTCAACTCCATGGCTGAAGACCTAGAGCGCACAGAGCAGTTGCGCCGGAACCTGGTAGCCGACGTGGCCCACGAGCTGCGCACGCCTCTATCCAATATTCAGGGCCACCTGGAGGCCATCCGCGACGGCCTCCTACCGCCTGAACCAGCCACGTTCGATTCCATCTACGAGGAGGTGCTGCTGCTGGCCCGCCTGGTGGAGGACCTGCAAGAGCTGACTCTGGCCGAGGCCGGCCAGCTCACCCTCGTCCGCCAGTCCGCCGACGTGGTCGAGATCGTGCGGCGGGCGGTGGCCGCCGCCCAGCCGCCGGCCGAGGCCAAGGGCCTGACCCTCGAGACGAATCTCCCCGATGGACAGGCCACCGCCGAGGTGGACCCGGAGCGCATCGGGCAGGTGCTGCGCAACCTCCTGAGCAACGCCATCACCCACACATCCGAGGGCGGGCGCATCACCGTAGACCTGAAGGACAAAGACGATGAACTGCGCATCGGCGTCGCGGACACCGGCGACGGCATCCCGCCCGAGGACCTGCCTTACGTCTTCGAGCGGTTCTACCGGGCGGACCCCTCCCGCGTGCGGGCCACCGGCGGCGCTGGCCTGGGCCTTACCATCGCCAGGCGGTTGGTGCAGGCCCACGGCGGCACCATTGGGGTAGAAAGCGAAGTGGGCAAGGGTAGCCGCTTCACCTTCATTCTGCCCAAGAAGGCGCCCGCTGACACCTCGTGATCTGAACGCCCTGCCTCCGCCTCTGGCGGAGGCAAGGCCGACGCACTAGTTAAGGAGATAACGATGCACTTGCGAAGCACAATTGCTGCCATCTTGGCCAGCGCTCTGGTGAGCGCCTTGGTTGCCATCGCGGTGGTGAACGTCTGGCCTGACGACAACGACTCCTCCCCGACCGCCGCCTCCACCGCCACAACCTCGCCCACCCCTGCGGTCGGTTCCAACGCTCAGGCGTCCCTCAATTCCGGCTGCCTGCCTGCCACCGACATCTACGAGCAGCTGCGGCCGTCGGTGGTGGAGATCACGTCCACCGCCAGCAGCCAGTTCGGGGAGTCGCAGGGGTCAGGAAGCGGCGTTGTCGTTGACGAACGGGGCTTCATCCTGACCAACTACCACGTGGTGTCCGGCGCCGACAACATAGAGGTCATGTTGGCCGACGGCTCGACGCTGCCCGCGACCATGATGGGCTACGACTCTGGCAACGACCTGGCGGTGATCCGCATCGACCCGCCGGCTGGTGGTCTCACCGCCGCCTCCTTGGGCGATGTCGATCAGCTACGGGTGGGCGACCCCGTCTTCGCCATCGGCAATCCTTTCGGCCTGGAGGCAACCTTCACCGAGGGCATCGTCAGCGCCGTGGGGCGCACCTACTCGCTCGGGTCGAGCACCCGCCCCCTGCGCAACATGATCCAGACGGACGCTGCGGTGAACCCGGGCAACTCGGGTGGGCCATTGCTCAACTGCAGCGGCAAGGTCATCGGCATAAACACGCTCTTGGAGAACCCCACCGGCCAGTCAGTGAACGTGGGCATCGCCTTCGCTGTCTCGATCAATACCGCCAAGCTCTACCTGGCCGACATGCTGGACGGCAAGACCATCAGCCACGCCTGGCTGGGCATCGCCGGCCGCAAGATCACGCCGGCACTGTCTGAGGACCTTGGCCTATCGGTGACGAAGGGCGTGTACGTGATCACCGTGGCCCAGAACAGCCCCGCCCAACGGGCTGGCCTCCAGGGGGCGTTTCGCTCGGAGGCCCAGGCCGCACAAAGCTCCTCGCTTCCCAGCGGCGGCGACGTCATCACGGCCGTGGACGGGAACGCAGTCACCGACGTCGACGAGCTGGCGAACTATCTGGATAGCCAGAAGCGGGCAGGCGATACCGTGACGCTGACCGTGCTGCACAACTCTCAGGAGACCACGATGGAGGTCACTCTGGCCGAGTGGCCCAGCTAGAGCGAGGGGCTCCACCGGCCTGGAGGCGACGTGAAGAGAGCATCACCCGCTGCCAGTCTGACCTGCGAAGAAACGAACGGGGCATTGGCATCCCAGTGAACAGGGAGAGGTGAACCGGCCATGAGTAAGAAGGTGAACGAGTACGATGACTTGCTGGACGGCACCGAACATCGCTGGCGTAACCGCCTCATTGGGCTGGTGGTGCTCGCGGCGTTGGTCGCGGCTGGTGGCTACGCGCTCTGGGCCGTGGTCCTGAGCGGTGGAGGTTCGGCGGCGGAGGGAGTCCAGACGGCGACGGTGGAGAAAGGCTCCATCTCGAAGACGGTCAGCACCAGCGGCGTCGCCGCCGCGCAGTCAACGGCGAGCCTCTCGTTCGGCCAGTCCGGGCGTGTCTCAGCCGTCAACGTCACGCTTGGGCAGGAGGTCAAACAGGGAGATGTCCTGGCCGAGATCGAGTCGGACGAGCTTCAGAGTGCCGTGACAACCGCCGAGGTAAACCTTGCCTCCGCCCAGTCAAAGCTAGACGACCTCCTGAAGGGCCCCACCGCGTCCGACCTCGCATCAGCCGATCAGAGCCTGATGCAGGCGCAGGGGAACCTCGACCAGGCCAACCGCGCCCTCGAGGATCTGATGAATGGGCCTTCCGAGAGTGAACTGCGTTCGGCTGAGCAGGCCGTGGCTTCAGCGCAGTCGCAGCTAATCAAGGCGCAGACCTCCCGCACAGACCTGTACTCAGCAAGCGACGACGCGGTGGCCGCCGCCGAAGACGCCGTGACCAAGGCAGAGGATGCGCTGGCGAACGCCAAGCGCACGGCCGCCAACGCCGCCGATAGCCTTGTGATGGCCAAGATCTCCCTCCTGAGCGCCGCCGCCACCTACTGCGACACGGAGGACCACCTTACACTGGCACAGATCTGTGGGAGCAGCATCCACGTCCCCCTAACGGACTCGACCGTGCACCAGCTCACCGACTCCATCAGCGATGAGCTCACCGCCAGCGGGGAGATCACCGCGGCGGGTGCTGTCAGCGACGACGTGCAGCAGGGCCCCGAGCCAACACCTGAGCCAACAGTCGAGCCCACACCCGAGCCTACAGCCGAGGTGGCCTCCGGCTCGACGGCCAGCGGGGACATCGTCAAGGCCGCCACCAGCCTAATCTCCGCCAACACGTCCTACAAGAATGCCCAAGCGTCGAAGAGCGATGCTGACAGTGCTGTTGAGTCAGCGGAAGCGGCCATCGAAACGGCCAAGAACGATCTCGCGGAGGCAAAGAAAGGCCCCAGCAGTGCGGACATCGCCTCGGCGGACGTCGCGGTGGCATCAGCGCAGCTCTCGCTCGATCAGGCGAACGAGCAGCTCGCCGAGCTCAAGGCAGGGCCAACGCAGGACGATCTGGACGATGCCCAGCGCAACATTGACGTAGCCACCGCGGGGCTCGTCGTGGCGCAGGCCAAACGGGACGACGTTTACGATGGCACGGACTCGTCGGACATCGACCTCCAGCGGGAGCAAGTGCGCCAGGCTGAACTCTCCGTCGAGCAGGCGCGGAAGAACCTCGACAAGGCGCAGATCATCGCAACGCTCGACGGCACCGTGGCGGCACTCACCATCGAGGTAGGCGAAGAGGTTAGCGCCGGCGGCGCAGACGCCGCAATCACACTCAACACGCCGGATGCGCTGCGCCTCGACATGACGATCAGCGAATCCGACGTGCTGGACGTCGAGGTGGGCCAGTCGGGCATTGCCCTCTTCGACGCGGTCGGTGAGAGGCCGTTCCCGATCGTGATCACCTCGGTCGGCACGAACCCGACCACGACCCAGGGTGTCATCACATACAAGGCGCAGGCGAGCATAGTGACCGAGCTGCCCACTGGCGCCGCAGGGATGCGGCCATCGGGCGCGTCACCTAGAGGCGCAGCGCTGGCTGGTTCTCCTGTCCCCGGAGGCACTCCACCCGCCGGCATCGGTGGGCTCGTCGTCAGCGCTGACACTTCGGCCAAGCCGCTGCCGGGCATGAACGCCTCGGTGACGATCACCGTGGCTCAGGCCCAGGACGTCCTCACGGTCCCCTCCCAGGCCATCCAGACCGAAGGGTTCAGGAGCGTGGTCGAGGTTCAGAAAGACGACGGTTCGACCGAGAAGGTAGCTGTCCAGACGGGTCTCACCGATGGTACGAACACGGAGATCACCCAAGGCCTGGAGGAGGGGCAGACGATCATAATTGCCACCCGCGCGGCGACATCGGCACAGGCGACCCAGACCGCTGGATTCCAGCGGGGTAGCTTCACCATCACGGAAGGCGGCCCGGAGGGCGGTGGCCCCAGCTTCCGCTCGGAGGGGAGCGCGCCGTGATCCGTCTCCGCGGCATCACCAAGGTCTACCGCGCCGGCGACGTGCCCGTGCCCGCGCTCCAGGGCATCGACCTGGACATCGAACGCGGCGAGTTCCTGGCCATCATCGGCCCGTCCGGGTCGGGCAAGTCAACGCTCATGCACATCCTGGGCTGTCTCGACAGGCCGAGCCGTGGCACCTACGAGCTGGAAGGGCACGACGTGCGCCGGATGAGCGACGCTCAGCTCGCCAGGGTCCGCAGCCGACGCATCGGCTTCGTGTTCCAGTCGTACAATCTGCTCTCGCGCCTGCCGGCCATTGGCCAGGTTGAACTGCCGCTCATCTACCGCGGCTCGAACCACCGCCGCAAGCTGGCGATGCGCGCCCTGGCAGAGGTTGGCCTCCAAGACCGGGCGCGCCACCGGCCGACGCAGTTGTCCGGCGGCGAGCAGCAGCGCGTCGCCATCGCCCGGGCGCTGGTGGCCACTCCCGCGCTGATCCTCGCCGACGAGCCGACGGGCGCCCTTGACACCAAGACCTCGGCGGAGCTGATGGAGATGTTCGCCCGGCTCAACGCTGAGCGCGGCATGACAATCGTGGTGGTGACGCACGAGCCGGAGGTGGCGGCCTTCACGCGCCGGGTGATCCAGCTCCGCGACGGCCGCATCGTCTCCGACGCGCCACCAGAGCGCGCCGCTGTCCTTACGTCGCCGCCGACCGATGAGCAGAAGGGAGCGCCAGCATGATCATCTTCGATACGCTCCAGACGGCGCTTGCGCAACTCAGCGCGAACAAGCTCCGCACCGGCCTCACCATGCTGGGCATCGTCATCGGCGTGGGCGCCGTGATCGCCCTCATGGCTGCTGGGCAGGGTGCGCAACAGGGCGTGACCAAAGAGGTCAGCGGGCTTGGCAGCAACCTGCTCTTCGTCGGGCCCGGGCAGACTGAGCAAAGCGGCGGCCCGGTCAGGTTCGAAGCTACCACGCTCACGACCGACGACGCCGACGCGATCAAGAGCCTCCAGTACGTGGGCGCGGTGATCTCCCAGTTCAAGCTAGATATGGAGAACCAGATCGTCGGTAACGGGCGCAACACCACGGCGAGCATGACCGCCACCGAGCCGGACTTCACCTACGTCCGTGGCTGGGAGATCCAGGCCGGCAGGTTCCTTAACGATGACGACTTGCAGCGGAAGACCCTGAACGTCGTCCTCGGCGCGCAGGTGGCCGAGGACCTCTTCGACATGCCGCAGAACGCGATCGGCAAGGAGGTGCGTCTCGACTTCGGGCCGTTTCGCCAGAATCTCACCGTTGTCGGTGTGATGGAGAAACGGGGCGCGGGCGGCAGCGGTGACGACGACACGCAGATCCTCATACCCCTCACCACGTTTCGGGCCAGGGTGCCCTTCGGCCGCAGCGCGACCGGCGAGTCGAACGTCCAGCAGATCGTCGTCAAGGTTACGCAAGGCGGCAAGGTTGACAAGACGAAGGACAGTATCTACCAACTCCTGCTGGAGCGTCACGACTACACTGAGGACTTCACCGTCAGCACCCAGAACGATCTCATGGCCACAGCGAGGAGCGTGAGCCGCACGCTGACGATGCTCCTGGGCGCTATCGCTGGCATCTCGCTGGTGGTCGGCGGCATAGGCATCATGAACATCATGCTGGTGTCCGTGACGGAGCGGACACGCGAGATCGGCATCCGGAAGGCAGTCGGCGCCAGCAGAACCGACATCCTCCTCCAGTTCGTCGTCGAGGCGGTCATTGTGACCCTGGTGGGAGGAGCGGTCGGCGTGCTGGCGGGAGTCGTAGCCGCGCGCATCGCCAACGGCCAGGACTTCGGCACCGGCTCGCCGGTGACGACGGTGGTAGCCCCGTGGAGCATCTTCGTCGCCCTCGGCGTATCAGCAATCATCGGCCTCTTCTTCGGCATCTATCCGGCGTTCCGCGCCTCCCGTCTCGACCCCATCGAGGCCCTGCGGACGGAGTGACCGGCTGACGAGCAGGCTATCGCAAGAGAGGAGATCTCCCGTGCTGAAGCAAAGGTGGCACGTGTGTGTCTGCATGGGGTTCGTGGCTGCCATAGCAGGTGTCATGATGCTCGCTCAGGCCTGCGGCGGTGGCTCGGCGAGCGTGGATACGACGCCCCTGGCAACATCGACCGCAGGCAACGAGACGCCCGTCCCAGGCCAGCCTTTCGGTCCCGGCGATGGAGGCCCCGCAGGCATGCCCGACTTCACACCCGGGGCGGGCATGCCCTCCATGACACCCGGCGCAGGCCGGCCGCCCGGCCAGGGAGCATTCATCGGAGGCGCCAGCGAGGAGTTCGCCGCGTTTTTGGCCATCCCCCTTGACCAGCTCCAGTCTGAGCTCAGTGCAGAAAGCGCGACGCCCGCCAGCGTCGCCGAAGCGCACGGCCGCACCCGCGGAGAGCTGAAGACCTTCTTCACGGCGCAACTACAAGCGCAGATGAGCGAGGCCGTTGCCGCCGGCACCATGTCGCAGGATGAGGCCGACAGCATGATCGAGCGTCAGGCCTCCCGCATCGACGACATCATCGATGGCAAGATGCCATCAGGCGGACCTGGCGGCCCGCCGGTCGGGGCGACGCCGCCGGGCGGATGAACGAACAAGCATAGGTTGAGACCGGCGAGCTCCGCCAAGTGACTCCCTCGGATCCCCTTCGGTGATGCCTCACACTTGCCAGAGGCGAGTCTGCCTTTGGCAGAAGTAAGTGCTACCCAACCCTCGGCCAGCTATGCTGGCCCTCGTCTCTCCCGGACGCCAAAGCCGGCGTAGGCGGCTGCCGACGCGTCGTTGTACTTCGGCCACCTCAGTCGCCCTCGCCCTCACGCTTGTATTGGTGCCGCCTGCCATCGGGCGTGAGTCTTCGGGGCCTCACAGAACGTTATACAAAAGTGCGCACGAGGTATCGCCAGGGCTTGTGTGGGCAGGAGTAGAGTAGGCTGGTCAGGCGATGGGGGTGTAGTGAAATGACTAAGCGGCTTGTTCTCGGAGTCTTTCTGGCGGTGGTGGTGGGCGTAGGCTCTTTCTTCGTGGCCTACCAGCTCTGGCCGAACGGCGGGCAGACGGAGGCCCAGCCTGACATCATGGCCGAGCGTGACCGACTCACGCAGGAAGAAGCAGCCAAACCCCGGTTCGAAGGGGTGATGAACGGCATCCGCCTGTACTCCACGGATGGCGACCCCGCCGCTGAGCGGAAGTCAGCGTGCACCGATGCGAACCCCGAGGGGATCGCCATGAGCGCCGTTGTGGGGACGCCTATGGAGATCATCGTCACGTATCTTCCCCCCGGGGCTGAAGAGGTGGCTCCCATGTGGCCCACCGTGGCGTGCGGGGGCACGGTGGCTAGCGTCGAGAGGGACTGGGTTATCCGCGACAGGGGATCGAATTTCCTTATCATTCGCTACCAAGGGGAGGAGGCTATCGACAGCAGCGCCTCGGCCGACCGGGTGTCGGCCGCAACGGTTGGCGGCAAGCGAGCGGTGCTGGTCAAACCCCTTACGCCCGACGGCTTCGGCCGATCGACGGTCATCGTGGCCGAGGACTTCGGCCTCACGATCGTCTCCGCCTCTGGCCTGTCGCTGGAGGAGACCATAAAGATAGCCGAGGGGCTCAAGTAGATGCGACGGCTGCTGGCGCTCGCCGTCGCACCCGTAGTGGCCCCGCGCGGCCTGGCACGCGAGCCGCATGAGCGTGAGAAATTGTTGGCGAAAAGGGCGCAGAGGGTATTGACAGGGCGCTCGTAAGCGGGAGTAGAATAGTCCGGACAGGAATGAGGGGTGTAGTGAAATGACTAAGCGGCTTGTTCTCGGAGTCTTTCTGGCGGTGGTGGTGGGGGTAGGCTCCTTCTTCGTGGCCTACCGGCTCTGGCCGGACGGCGGTCGGACGGAGGCCCAGCCTGACATCATGGCCGAGCGTGACCGGCTCATGCAGGAAGAGGCAGCCAAACCCCGGTTCGAAGGCGTAGTGAACGGCATCCGCCTGTACTCCCTGGCTTCGGGCGCGGACGTTCAGCGCAAGGACACCTGCTCCGACGCCAAGCCTGAAGAGGCCGAGGAACTCACCATGAGCGACGTTGTGGGAACGCCTATGGAGATCGTCCCCACCTACCTTCCCCCCGGCGCTGAAGAGGTCGCTCCCATGGAGCCGCCCGTGGCCTGCAAGGGCATAGTGGTTAGCGTCCAGCGGTGGTGGACCATGCGCGGCAAGGGGGACTTCTTTATCACTCGTCGTCAGGGGGAGCAAGCCATGCAGATTGACACCTCGGCCGACCGAGTGTCGACAGCAACCGTTGGCGGCAAACCGGCGGTGGTGGTGGCACCGCTTGCGCCTGACGGTTTTGGTCCATCGGTGGTCATCGTCGCCGAGGATTTCGGCCTGACCTATGTCGTCGGCCTTGACCTACCGCTGGAGGAGACCATGAAGATAGCCGAGGGGCTCAAGTAGATGCGGCAGCTGCTGGCGCTCGCCCTGGCGGCAGCCGTGGTTGGCTCCTTGCTGGGAGTTGTGCGATCAAGGTCCACCGAGGGCTTCGAACCGTGGTTCAAGTTCTTGTTCACTCCCCAGGCAGGCGTAGACTCGGCTTGCTTTAGCTGCGGCTGGCACGACGGCGCGTGCGGATCCATAAAAGGCACGGCCCTCGATTTCCCCGCCTCATGCACGGACACCGAAACGGTCTACTTCCGCAGTTTTGGCTTCAACAACTTGTCCAGCACGCAACTGTCTGCCTATGGCACGGCATACAACCTTCCCGGCGCCACCTGCAAGACAAACTGCGTCGGGATCTATGACACCCAGGCGCATCTCCTCGGGACAATGTACTATACGCACACGTTCCTGTATGTTGGCGGGAACAAGCAGATGTACACCAGCTACCCCGGCACCAGGAACCAGAGTGCGTTCGCCGGAATGACGCAGGCACCTGGGACACCAGGGGTTCCGGAGAGCCAGTGGGAGAACGATGGATGCGTTAACCACAAACCATACCCGTGGTGGACAGGCGTCCACCTGCACGAAGAGAGCGCCGACGGCGGCAACACGTTCCGCCTGCGGGGTGATGCCGATTGCGGGGGAAACGACAGGTACCCGTGCTACGAGCAGCCGCTGCCTTATCCCACGCGCAACCCCCAAGATTGGCGGAATGACTGGGCGCGCGCCCTTTGCAGCATCAACGACCCCGACTGCGACGACTTTACGGACAGCGCTGAGCAGTATCTGGACACTGACCCTCAGGACGCCTGCCCCGACAACACGTCCGACGACGCCTGGCCGCTGGACATCAACAAGGACGGGTCCATCACCGTCACCGGCGACATCTCGAACTTCAGCGGGCACATCGGCGCCCATCCTGGCGACCCCAAGTGGTGGCAGCGCCTCGACTTCAACGCCGACGGCGGCACCACCGTGGTCGGCGACGTCTTCCTGTACAGGGGCAAGGTCGACCAGAAGTGTTACGCCTAGGCGCCGCCGCCTAGCCTCCAAGGGCGCCCGCCCCGCCTTTGACAAAGCCCCCGCTTCCGCCTACACTGTGGCCAGGATTGAGCCGTTGAACGTCGCTGTTGGCTCGTAGGAGGTCGCGACATGATTCTCACTCCGTTTAAACTTGTGCTGGGGGCGGTCGGTATTATTGTGGGAGGAGCGGCGTTGGTGGCTGTTCTCACCGTGGCGGCGGCCTTCATCGGCAGCCCCGGTGGGTGCGACAGCGGCGACCGCGAGGTGCAGACCAGCGCTGCCCTGGCTCAGCAGTTCCAGGGCAAGCTAGACAGTTTCAACGATCAGTTGGACGCGGGGCAGCCGGCCTCGTTCACCTTCGACGAGAGCGAGGCCACATCGCGCGGGCGCCAGTTCCTGGAGGACGAGAACGCCCCCGTCAACGACCTGAAGGTGTGCTTCAACCCCGAGGGGCCGTCGGCGTCGGGGAACCTCAGCGCCGTGCTGGGCCTGGACGTGAGCGTGAAGGCCTCCGGCCAGCTCGACCTCAGCGGTGAGCATCCCCGCGTCAATGACCTCGCCATCGATGTCGGAGGCGCGCCCGGATTCATCACCGGTAACTTCGAGGGGGCCGTGCAAGGCGTGATCAACGACCAAATGGATCACATCGCCATCCATCATCGGCTTTCGATTACCTTCGGCGCGGGCACGGCCACCCTGAGCGGCCAGCCCTAGGCTGGCGCTGGCGAACCCCTCTTCCCGACGCGCAGCGATGAGCGGCGGGTTCGCGCTGCTCTAGAACTCGCGCTCCAGCAGGAAATTGGCCACCGCCTCGAGCTCGCGCCGGGCTTCCGGCTCTATGTCTGCCGGCGCCAGCTCCGCCAGCGCTTGCTCAATGCGCTCCTGGGCCATCTGCTGGCAGTAGTCGTAGGCCCGGTGGCTGTCCAGCAGTTGGAGCACAATGCTTACCTCTTCGTCACCTGGCGTCCCCTGGCTGTAGACCTGGAGCAACTGCTCGCGTTCCTCAGCCTGGGCCACGGCCATAGCGTAGACTACGGGCAGCGACTTCTTGCGGCGGCGGATATCGGCCGCGACTGGCTTGCCGGTGACATCGGCAGCGCCCCAAACGCCCAGGATGTCATCGCGAATCTGGAAGGCTAGGCCCAGGAGGTGGCCGCAGCGGGCGAAGCGGCCCACCTGCGGCTCGTCATCGATGGCCACGAGGGCGCCCAGATGAAGGGAGGCTTCCAGGAGAGCGCCCGTCTTCCTGGCGATCATGTCCAGGTATGCCTCCACGCTCACCTCCCGCTGATCCTCGAAGCCGATATCCAAGCATTGTCCTTCGATCATCGTGAGGCAGGCCTTGTCCAGCACGCGACAGGCCTCCACCACCTTGGCTGGAGCCACGCCTCGCTCCTCCAGTCGCAGCATGGCGAGACGGCTGTGAATCAGCAGACCATCGCCCGCATTGATGGCTTGAGGCTGGCCCCACAGGCTCCAAACGGTCGGTCGATGGCGCCGCTCCCTGTCGCCGTCCTGGATGTCGTCATGCACGAGGGAGAAGTTGTGCACCAGCTCCAGGGCGGCGGCCGCCGGCAGGGCGGTTCGCCAGTCACCGCCCAGTGCCTGGCAGGCCCAGAGACAGAGGGTGGGACGGAGGGCTTTCCCCGCGCCCTCGGCCAGGGGGCGGCCGTGCTCGTCCTCCCAGCCAAGGTGATAGCGCAACATTCGGTAGAGGAGCGCCGGGCTGCCCTCCGGTAGGGCCGATCGGAGGTATTCTCCCAGCTCGACGCGATAGCGGGCGAAGACGCTGGGCAGCTCCACCCTACTCTCCCACCATCTGAACCACGACCTCTCGCTCTCGGCCCCGGTCGAGCTCTATCAGGAAGAGGCGTTGCCACTGCCCCAGGAAGAGCTGGCCAGCGACGAGGGGGATGGCTTCGCTCGCTCCCAGGAGGAGCTGCTGGCAGTGGGCATGGCCGTTGGGCTGCTCGCCGTCGCCTACGTCAGTGGTGTGGTGGCCGAGGTCATTGTGGTTGTAGTGGGCATGGGAGGGAGCGACCTTCCTCAAGAAGTCCTCCATGTCACGCAAGAGCATGGGCTCGTTCTCGTTGATGCGGATGGCTGCCGTCGTGTGGCGGGTGAAGACGATGGCGAAGCCGTTCCGGATGCTCGACTCTTGGACGAGGCCGGCGACCCCGGCGGTGATGTCGATGAACTGGGGCCCCTTGTCCGTGCGAATCATGAGGCTGCGCAAAGAAAACCTCACACCCGGCGAGCCGTCGCGCCGTTCGCTCATGGCTCCTTGACGTAGATTGGCCAGGACTTCCTCGTGCTTTCTCACGGATACGCAACCGCCTTCACGATTTCGCCGATATCCGGCACTTCACTGGTGGGGCATGTCTTCCTGGGCCGGATCACCCTTTGCCATCCTTCACAACCCCGCAGTTTACCATGCTTCGTCAACACAGGCACTATCTATCTGGATGGGATTACCGTTTTGGAAGATGGGTCAAGAAGTCCGGAAGATGCCGACCCCATACAGGCATTCCGTGTAACGCCGAAACGCTAATCGCCGTCTTAAGTGCTGAGAGCAGAGGCGCGCCTATTCTGATGCTAACCGGTCGGATGATTACGTCTACGCTGTTGACGGCAGGCCTGTTCGCCATCGTGCCGGCCGGCGTGGGTAGGCTTTGGTGATAAGGCTCCAACTGCGCTCGCAAGTCTTCTGCTGGACGGCCCTGTTCGCCTTGGTCCTGTTAGCCATTGACTGCGTGGCACGAACTGGCTGGCTCGGATTGGTTGCCATGGCGTTGGTGGGATGCCTATTCGTCTTCGGCGTGTTCCGGATGCTGGTGGCAAAACGGAAGGAGTTCCTTTTCAGTGTTGTGTACGCGCTGGGCGCGTTCTTTATCTTTGGCATCGGCATGATAATGATAGAGACGGGTGAACGTGTGCACGCATTGGTGTTGATGGGCCTGTACATTGCCCCCATATTATTGGAGATACCGATAGTACTACTCTACTGGCTCATGCGATTGCGCGCGGTGCTGGGAGGAGAGAGAGATTTACACCGTGGTGTGATCCACCTGATCGAGGGGCGGCACGAAGGGGCCGTAGCCCCCCTGGCCCGCTACCAGCAGCAACACCCGCAGGACCCGGCGGGCTGGGGGGGGCTGGCCTCATCCCTGGTAGGCGTCCATCGCTATGAGGAGGCGCTGGAGAATGTAGACAGGGCGCTGGAGCTAAAGAGGACGCCCGAAGGGCTTCTGTTTCGAGGCCGGATTCTACTGATACTGGGAGCCAGCGAGGAAGCCCTAGCGGACATCGAGGCTGCCCTGGCGTCAAAGCCCCATTTGCGTCTGGCCGAAACGCTGCTCGCTCTGGCCCTTATCAAGCTGAGACGGCTGGATGGCGCGCTAGCAGCACTGAAGCGCGAAAGGTTCTGGCGGAAGAACTCCCAGTACTTCTGGGCCCTGGGGGACGTGCACCGGCTGTGTCGCAGGGGCGCTCTGGCTTCCAAGGCCTACGAGGAAGCAGCCATACGGGCAGTCCCTGAGGTGGAGTTTGGTTTAGTGTATACGAAAAGCACGATGGCTTGCATACTGGCTCGCCAGGGGAAGCTCGAGCAGGCGGAAGAGGTCGTTCGCTCATTGCTGTCAAAGGATGCCTCGGACATCGAAGCGCTCAGCGCTCAGGCCCTCATCCAGAGGCAGCGAGGCGATTGCGACGGGGTGGAGGCTACCCTGCAACGGATGCTGGCGCTGAATCCCAACGACGTAGTCGGTACTCTGGCCGATCCAGATCTTACCCCCCTGTTCGCGGAGGAGCGGTTCCGGAGGCTGTTGTGTCGGGCGTTGGAGGAGCGAGAGCGCATCTTGGAGCGCGTCCGCAGCCGGCCGCACCCCCCTCAAGTGAACGACCCCTCGGGGCGCTCCTAGCCCCCACGCCCGGCGGTATTCACCTCCCACGTTGCTTGGTCGTCCGGGCCATAGGTACACTCCTTGCCTCGCCAACTGACCCTCGCTACAATCAGGTGCGGGCTGGCAGGAGGCGTGGCGATGATCGACCAGTCGCTCGTGTTTGGTGACACGACCATCCAGGTGAGCCTTCCCGACCGCACCCGACTGGTGGGTGGCGATGGCGGAGGCCCCCGCCTGGAGCCGGTGGCCGACCAAGAGGCGGCCGTTCGCGCTGCCCTGGCACAGCCGCTCGGTTTGCCTCGCGTCGGCCAGATGGTTCGGCCCGGGGATCGGGTGCTCATTGCCTTCGACGATCCGACAGCGCCTTCGTTCGGGCCCATCAGGCGGTTGGCCATCGAGGCGATCCTGGAAGAGCTGGCGGAGGCCGGCGTGCCCGAGGAGAACGTCTCGCTCGTTTGCGCCAACGGGCTTCACCGCAAGTGGACGCACCCGGAGCTGGCCTCGATCCTGGGGCAGCAGCTGGTGCAGCGCTTCGGGTCGCGCTTGACCTGCCATGATGCCGAGGACCCGGATAGCCTCGTGTACCTGGGGGCAACGCCCCATGGGTATGATGTCGAGGTTCATCGCCTGGTGATGGAATCGGACCTCATCGTGTACATCAACGCCGTCTGCTACCTGGGCTTCAATGGCGGCTGGAAGTCCGTCTGCGTAGGGCTGTCCACCTGGCGCTCCATTCGCTGGACGCACACACCGGACGGCATGACGATGTCGGTGCGCGGCAACCGCATGCACGATGTCTTCGATGAGATGGGCCAGCATCTGGAGCCCAAGCTGGGCCGCCGCGTGTTCAAGGTGGAGACGTTGCTGGCCAATATGGCGACCATCGGGCGGGTGTTTGCGGGCGGCGTGGCCGAGACGCGGGCCGCCGCGCTTGACGTGCAGGCTTCCCTGTATCAGCCGCGGCGCGCCGCAGCTGAGCCCGCCGACGTGGTGATCTACGGCCTTCCAGCCTGGAGCCCATATGCCACCTTCGCTCGTATGAACCCTATCCTGACCCTGATCTCTTCCGGGCTTGGGTACGCGGGGGGCTACATCGAGGCCCTGGGCAAGCCAGGCTGCTCGGTGATCATGGCCACGCCCTGCCCGGAGGACTGGGACTTGGAGCACCATCCCTCGTATCCGGAGGTGTGGAACCGGGTGCTGCCGGAGACCCTCGACCCGTACGAGATCACCGCCCGCTTCATGGACGAGTTCGCGGCTCGAGCCGACTACATCGAGCGCTACCGCAACGGCTACGCCTTCCACCCAGTGCACGGAATACTGGCGACGCATCCCCTGAAGCGCCTGCGCCACGCGGCTCGCGTGTTCGTGGCCGGAGCGCAGGACCCGGCGGTGCCACGACACCTCGGGTTCATCCCGACCGCCAGCGTCGAGGAGGCCATAGCCGAGGCGGAGCGAATCCACGGGCACGACTGCTCCATCGTCTGCATCAAGCAGTTCGCGGGGATGTAGGCCGCTGCCCCTCAAATGGTGGGGGTAGCCGCCGGCTACAACTCGCCGAGCAGGGCCTCCGCCATCGCCACGTGCTTGGGCATGCCGATGCGGCGGTACATGGCGAAGGCTTCCGTGAGCAGGTCGCGGGCCTTCTCGCGATCGCCGGGGGCGTTGCGGTCGATGAGCATGCGGGCGTACCAGCGCCGCACCTCCGGCTGCTCCATAACGACGGGCAGCTCGTGCGCCTGGCGCAGGGCCGTCTGGTAGTGCTCCTCCGCCTTCTCCCACTGCTCGCCGGCGGCCGCCGCCATGCCGGCCACGGTCTGAACTAGCCTGTTGCCAACCCAGCTCCCAAGGACGCCATTATCGATGGCTTCCAAGACCAAGGGGTAGAGCTTGGAGGCCTCGTCCCGTTCACCGAGAAGGGCCAGCCCCTCGACCGCCGCGAAGAGCATCGCCCAGGCACCGAGGGTGTTGGCCTGGCCGGCGCGAGGGAGCTTGTCCCGCCTCTGCTCCAGCATGGCCAGGGCCGCATCCCTGTCGCCGGCATAGGCCTTCTGCAAGAAGAGAAACGCCCAGTCTGCGCCAGCCGCGAAGCCCGGGGGCTCCAGCTTCACGGCTTCTTGGAAATGCTCCAGCGCCTCCTGCCAGCGGCCTCGGCAGAAATGAACCGCGCCGAGGAAGCAGTAGGATTGGAAGATCAAGAGCATCCCAGCGCTGCGGGAGAGCTCCAGGTCCGCTCTGGCGAACTCCTCGTACTTGTCCAGGTCCGCCGTGACCATCAGTTGACGCGCCTCTCGGGCCCGCGTAGCGTTCAGGAGGGCGCCCAGGTGGCCCAGCCGCGCCGCCAGGGGCTCCAACTCCTGCCCTATTTCCGCAGCCTCCTCAAAGCGGCCAAGGAGCAGCACGACCCACTGGACGTACCACAGCATGCTCGCCAACTGCCATAGATCGCCCGCTGAGCGCAGCAGCTCCGCCGCCCGCAGGCCGGTATCGACCACTTCTCGAGGTTGCATGTAGGCGAAATGATGGCCGGTCTTGTAGCGGAGGGCCTCCCCCAGCAGGCGCTCGTCGCCCAGTTCCCGGGCCATGGCCACGGCCTGGGTGGTCATTCCGTCGCCGGCGGTGTAGTAACCAGCTTGGCTGAGGGTCAGGCCGGCGCAGCCCAGGAGGCGACAGCGGTCGGCGCTCACCCGCTCCCCCAGAACTGTCAGGCCCCTGCGGCTAATCTCCAGGGCTTCCACGTAACGGGCGCCCCACAGCAGTTGGGCAGTCACGTCCGAAGAGAGGCGGCCCACGGCCTCAGCGTCCCCCAGTTCTTCATAGGCGGCCAGCGCCTCTCGCCAGTCGCCCAGTGCCTCCTCCCATCGGCCCAGGCTGCGCAAGGCCCACCCCCGTTTGTACAGGAGGTCGGCCCGCGCCCGCCGGTCGTCAGCCGGCTGCAGGGAGACGGCGCTGTCGTAGAGGCGCAGGGCATCCTCAAAGGCCGCCGCTTCAAGCGCTCGCTCACCGGCGAGCGTCAGGTAGCGCACCGTCTTCTCGGGGTCGGCGGCGGCCCCCGCCTGGTAGAGATGGTGGGCCAGCTCGGCGGCGTGCTCCTCCAGGGTGCGGGCGTAGACCCGCTCCATGGCCTCAGCCACCCGCAGGTGGAGCCTCTGACGGCGGGGCAGGGAGAGGCCGCTGACCAGCGTCTGGCGGATCAGCTCGTGGGCGAAGGTGAAGCGGGCCTCGCGGCCGTCCCCAGCGGACGTGATGAGGTGCGCCCGCTCCGCCTCGTCGATGGCGTCGAGGAGGGCCTCCGCATCTACGTCGCCCAGCGCCTCCAGCAGCTCGAAGCTGAAGCCGCGGCCGATTACGGCGGCGACGGTCAGGACCCGCCGGCAGTCCTCGCAGACGCGCTCCAGCCGCCGCCCGATGACCAGGCGGACCCCCTCAGGCACGTTCAGCTCGCTCACGCGGAGGCCAGGGTGCCAGCGGCCCTGGGCGTCGAACAGCTTTCCCTCCTCTGCCAGATGCTGGAACACCTCCTCGATGAAGAAGGGGTTGCCCTCCGTCTCACCGTAGACGGCGTGCACCAGCGGGGCGGGCGGCTCCTGGCCGCTAAGGGCCTGGAGCATCGCCGCCACGCCCGCCTCAGGCAGCCGTCTGACGGCTAGGCGGTGGGCCAGACGTTGGCGCGTGAGTTCCTGCAGGGCCGTTGCCAGAGGGCGGGCCACGTCCAGTTCCACATCGCGGTAGGTGCCCAGAATGAGCACCGGCATCTCACTGAGCCGCTGGGCGATGTGCTGGAGGAGCAGCAGCGTCGAGTCATCGGCCCAGTGCAGGTCGTCCAAAACCAGGACCAGGGGCTGCACGCGGCCGGCCCGGACCAGGAACTCGCACATGCTGTTGAAGAGGTAGCGGCGCTCCTGCTCCGGCGGCAGCTCCAGAGGCGCCGCTATGTCGGGGAAGAGGCGACGCAGCTCCGGCATCAGCTTGGCCACCTCCGGCGCCGAATCGCCCAAGGCCTCCCGCAGGGCCGATGCCGGCACCACCCGGGCCGTCGCCTCCAGCATCTCCACGAAGGCGATGTAGGGCAGCGCTCCCTCCATCTCGTAGCAGTGGCCGGTCAGGACCAGCAGACCACGCTGGCGTGCCTCGGCCGCCAGTTCCTCTGCCAGGCGCGTCTTGCCCACGCCGGGCTCGCCCCCGATCATTACCACCGTGCCGCGACCGCTGGCCGCCTGATCAAGGTGGCGCCGGAGTTCGGCCCGCTCCGCCTTCCGCCCGACGAAGGGCGTCCGCTCCAGGAGAGCAGGCGCGGCTGTCGTCTCCTCCTGCCAGATCACCTCGAAGAGGCGCCAGCGCTCGGGGAAGCCCTTGAGCCGGAAGCGGCCGCGGTCGACCAGCTCGACATCCTTGGGCCGACCCAGGACACCCCGCACGGCCTCGGAGACCAGTATGTGGCCGCCATTGGCCTTGGCAGCGATCCGAGCGGCGGCGTTCACCGCCTCCCCGAAGAGGTCCGCCTCCTCTCGGATCGCCTCGCCCGTGTTCAGGCCTATGCGGACCTGTACATGCTGGTCGGGGTGCTGTCGGTTGTGCTCGTCCAGGGCCCGCTGGATGCCGACGGCGCAGGCCACCGCCTTTCGCGCCAAGGCGAAGGCTACCATGAAGCCGTCGCCCAGGGACTTGACCTCGTGGCCGCTGTGCTGCTCGATCTGTCGGCGCACCAGCTCCCGCTGCATGCGCAGTATCGCCTGTGCGGCCTCGTCGCCCCGGCGTGTCGTCAGATCGGTGGAGCCTTCCACGTCGGTGAAAAGGACGGTGACGGTGCCTTCGGGAAGCTCGTGGGTCATGTTGGCAAACCCCTGCTCTGAACGTCGTAGATTATCCCTCATTCGCCAGGAATAGTCAAGGTGTGGTGAGTGCGCGTCGTCGGTATCTCTCGGCGAGTCTGCATCAAGCAGTTCGCGGGCATGTAGGCCGCTGCCAGGCAGCCAGTGTAACGTCGGTCATCCCTTCACGTCTCTTGTATCGAGACCCCCAACGGCACCAGCATGGGTGCCAAGGGCGAATTCGTTTTGCTTGATGCCGGAAGGCAGGAGGCGAGAAGGGTGCAACTTTACGACGATGGCAACCAAGATGAGAAGCTTTCCCTCGTCGGCGAAGACAATGGGGAGCCTAATAGCTCTCCCTCGCCCTGGTCCGCCGAGGAGTCTGATGCTCAGGGCTCTTGGCAGACCGCAGCGGCCGATGATCCGGAGGGGATAGCCTTCTGTCCTTCGCAGCCGCGGACGCTGGCCGACACCGGCCTCTCCAAGGCCTTTCTCATGGACCTCGCCCTGAAGACCGTTCACTACGCGGGCCTACCCTCGGCCACCCACATGACCCAGAGAATGGCTCTGCCGCCCGCCATCGTCCAGGAGCTTCTGGCTCTGCTGACCGACGAGCATCTTTGCGAAGTGGCCAGCTCTGGCAGCATGATGGCCGGGAACTACCGCTACCGTCTCACAGCCGGGGGGCTCAGCAGAGTCAAGGAGGCCCTCGAGAGGTCCCGCTACGCTGGCCCAGCACCGGTGACCATAGACCAGTACGTCGAGGTGATGGAACGTCAGCGCACAGAGCGGCCACAGTCATCGCGGGAGAGCATCGAGGGTGCTCTGTCCGAGCTGGTGCTATCGCCGGAGACGGCCGACTCCCTGGCGCGGACCCTCCACTCTGGGCGCTGCGCTCTGCTCTACGGACCCTCCGGCAACGGCAAGACGTTGGTGCTGGAGGCACTTGCCCGTCACCTCGAGGGTCAGGTGCTCGTTCCCTTCGCCCTGTATGCTTACGGCCATATCATCCGCGTCTTTGACTCCTCCATACACATCCCTGCTCACGAGAGGGGCATAGTAAGGCTGCCCGACGTGGCCGCTGGCGAGACCGATGACGCCGCCAAGCGTGACGAGCGCTGGGCTGTTGTGCGCAGGCCGGCGGTGTTAGTGGGCGGTGAGCTGGGGCAGGAGTCCCTGGAGTTGGCCTATGACCCCGTGTCCCGTTTCTATCAGGCGCCCTCCCACCTCAAGGCCCAGGGCGGCATCTTGGCGGTGGACGACTTCGGCCGTCAGAGGATCCGGCCCGAGGATCTGCTCAACCGATGGCTAACACCACTGGAGCGAGGCTGGTACTCTCTCACCTTCCACACTGGCGAGAAGATCTCCGTACCTTTCGACGTTCATCTCCTTTTCGCCACCAATCTCAAGGTAGAGCTTCTTCTCGAGCAGCCCTTCCTGCGGCGAATCCTCTACAAGGTGGAGATCCCCAACCCAGGTCCCGCCGAGTTTCGCGAGATT
>JALHUG010000312.1 GCA_022866185.1 Dehalococcoidia bacterium | reverse complement strand
GGGCGTCGCGGGCCGTGGCGGGCGAGTCGTAGGGGTCGTTCGCGAACGACCCCTACCCGGGGGCTACCCACGATCCGTATACCCGCAGGCGCGGCTAGAGCAGCCTGTCGATGTCATCGTAGGTATCCTTCTCCCGGCGGGCGACCTTGCCGATGAGCACCAACTGGTCGCGGTCGAAGACGGCGTAGATTATGCGAAACGGCCCCACTCTCAAGCGGTGGATGGCGCCACTGAGCTTAACCGACTGTCTAGGACGCGGTTCGTCAGCTAACCCGACGAGGACGGCAAGCACGCGGCCCTGGTCGCCACTGGATAGGCGGTCAAACTCACGCTGGGCGCGCGGCTTTAGCTCGACCCGGTACACGCAGTTTTCGCTGAGCTACGAACTCATCCAGCGAGACAGAAGACGAGGGGTCCTCCAGATAGCTGGCGATCTCGGCTTCCATGTCGCGGATGTCTTCCAGGATCTCGCCGTAGGCGGCCTCCACGGCCCGGCGGATGAGGTCAGCGATGGAGGTGCGGCGCCCGAAGGCGAGGTGGCGCAGCCCTTCGTGCATCTCATCTGGCAGGTAGACCATCATTTTTCTCATGGTGATGACATCATGACACATAAATGGCACGATGTCAAGATACCCGCGCGCCGCGGCGGGCCGTAGGGGTCGATGGCCATCGACCCCTACACGGTGCCCTACCCGCACTTCGTATACCCGCAGGCGCGGCAGACCAGGCAGCCCTCCTGGTAGATCAGCACGGCGCCGCAGTCGGGGCAGCCCAGGCCGGAGCTCTCCGGCGTCACCGGCAGGCCGTTGTCCTCTTTGAGCACCGGGTTGTGGCTGTTGGGCGCCGCCCCCGCCACGAACTTCAGCTCCAGCCAGCGGAAGATGTAGTCCACCAGCGAGGTCGCCCACGGGATGTCGCGGTTGTTGGTGCGGCCGTAGGGCTCGAAGCGGGTGGTCCTCAGCTTGCGGGTGATGTCCTCCAGGGGCACGCCGTACTGGAGGGAGACCGATGTCAGCAGGGCCACGGTGTCCATCAGGCCGGAGACCGTCGAGCCCTCCTTGGCGATCTTGACGAATATCTCGCCTGGGCGGCCGTCGTCGTACAGGCCGACGGTCAGGTAGCCCTCCTGCTCGCCCACGGCGAACTTGTGGGTGATGGACTGGCGCTCGTCGTGCAGGCGCTTGCGGTAGGGGCCGGGCCGCCGCTCGGCGGGGGTGTCTGGCTCCCCATCCTGAGGCTCCTGCTCGGGGCCCTTCAGGTTGAGGGTGGTGTGGGCCAGGACCTGCATCTCGCGGCAGCCGTCGCGGTAGACGGTGATGCCCTTGCAGCCCTCGCGGTAGGCCAGCCAGTAGGCATCGGCCACGTCCTGCTGGGTGGCCTCGAAGGGGAAGTTGATGGTCTTGGACACAGCGTTGTCGGTGTGGCGCTGGAAGGCGGCCTGCATCCGCACGTGCCACTGGGGCGCGATGTCGTGGGCGGTGACGAACACCCTCTTGGCCCAATCGGGCACCTCCGGCCGATCGGCCAGGCGACCGCCGGCCGCCAGGTGCTCGATGAGCTCGTCGGAGTAGAAGCCCTGCTCGTGGGCCAGTTGGGTGAAGCAGCGGTTGACCTCGATCAGGCGGGTGCCGGTGCTGGGGCGCTTGGGGTCGAGGTAGTGCGTTCGCTGGAAGGCCAGCGCGTACAGGGGCTCGATGCCCGACGAGCAGTCGGCGATGATCGAGAGGGTGCCCGTGGGGGCGATGGTGGTGCGGGAGGCGTTGCGGTAGGGGAGGCCGCCGCCACCGTCGGACGAGCGGTGGTAGATGCTGCCCTCCCAGGCGGGGAAGACGCCTCGCTCCACCCCCAGGGCGATGGAGGCCTGGTTGGCCTTCTCCTGGATGAACTGCATGAGCTTCTCGCCCAGCGTCAGGGCGTCCTGGGAGTCGTAGGGGATGCCCAACTGGAGGAGGAGGTCGTGGAAGCCCATCACCCCCAGGCCCACCTTGCGGGTGAGCCTGGTAGCCTCCTCGATCTGGTGGATGGGGTAGCGGTTGACGTCGATGACGTTGTCCAGGAAGCGGATGCACAGGGGCACTGTCCTGGCCAGGCGATCCCAATCGCCCACCCGGCGGCCGCCATCCTCCTTGACGAACTTGGCGAGGTTGATCGAGCCCAGGTTGCAGGACTCGTAGGGCAGGAGGGGCTGCTCGCCGCAGGGGTTGGTGGCCTCGATCATGCCCAGGTTGGGCGTGGGGTTGTCGCGGTTGATGCGGTCGATGAAGACGATGCCGGGGTCGCCGTTGGCCCAGGCGTTCTCCACTATCATCTGGAAGATGCGGCGGGCGCTGCGCTTGCCTACCACCTGGCCGCTGCGGGGGGTGATGAGCTCGCAGTCGCTGTCCTGCTCCACTGCCTGCATGAAGCCCTCGGTCAAAGCCACTGAGATGTTGAAGTTGGTGAGGGTGACCATGTCGGCCTTCAGGGTGATGAAGCGCTCGATGTCGGGGTGGGTGACGGAGAGGATGGCCATGTTGGCGCCGCGACGGGTTCCCCCCTGCTTGATGGCCTCGGTGGCCGAGTCGAAGACCCTCATGAAGGAGACCGGCCCCGAAGCCACGCCCATGGTGGACTGCACGCGGTCGCCCTCGGGCCGGAGGCGGCTGAAGGAGAAGCCGGTGCCGCCGCCGGACTTATGGATGAGGGCGGTGTGCTTGATACTCTCGAAGATGCCTTCGATGGAGTCGGTCACCGGCAGGACGAAGCAGGCGGAGAGCTGCTGGAGCTCGCGGCCGGCGTTCATCAGGGTGGGGGAGTTGGGGAGGAAATCGAGGGAGGCCATGAGGTCGTAGAAGCGCTCCTCCCACAGGGCGACGTCCAACTGGTCGCGCAGGGGCTTGTAGAGGAGCTCGGCCTGGGCGACGTTGTGGGCGACGCGGGCGACCATCTCCTCGGGCGTCTCGCTGAGCTTGTCGGCGTCGTCCTTGGCCAGGTAGCGCCGCTCCAGCACCAGACGGGCGTTCTGGGACAGGGCAACAGTCTTGCGCTGCCTCAGGTTGAGCATTTGGCCGCGGTCAGATGTGGTGGTCATGGCGTGCCTCCGTCTGCGATGGTCTCGGGTGCGGTGGTCATGAGGCCTGCTTATTGCCGCTGCGACAGGTCAGGAAGCCCCTTCTTGTCGCAATACTCCTTTAGCTCCTGCTCGGCACGCTGCAGGCGGCTCCACACCTCGGCGTCTTCGGTCGTAGAAACGACACGGGCGTTTGATGGATGGCCCTGTCCTTCCGTGCGAAAACCTACCGTCCCTACAAGTGGGTAAGCGTCTCTCTTCGCCTGGCACTTTTCCACCCAGAGTCGACGGAACTCTGGATCCGAATCGTACAACCGCTCAGCCTCTAGGTCGGCAGGGCGGAATTCCTCAGGGTCAAATTCTCCGGCCATTGGCCTCAGCTCCTTCCTTCAGCATTGCAGTTTCTCGTTCTTCCGGTTATGATCGGGCACGTGACGAAACGGTGGCTCATTCCCGCCATACTCCTCCTCGCCGTCGGCGGCCTGGGTCTCGGCGTGGGCTGGTCCATTAATGAGTGGCAGGACGGCAACGAAGCCTCCGTCCCCGTCCGGGCTGGCCCAACGCAGGCAGAGCTGGACGCCCAGCGATGCGAGGCTGCGCTGGAAGCTCTCGGCAATGCCCAGCCGATTACTCACACAGACATGAGAGGCACAGCGCAGGAGTCCATACCCCAGTACGCGACACTCAAGGACGCGATTGACCGGTACTGCCATTAGGCTGGCTCCCCTAGGCCTCTCTCCGAGCACGCGTCCTGCCTCACCCCTCGCGCCTCCTCCGTCCGCCGGTCACTGCCCCCCGTCGGCGGGGCGAGAGCCCCTCGAGCGCCTCGACGGGCAGCAGCGGTAGCTGGCCGGTCGTGGCGGCCGCCGGCTGGATGCGGTTTTGCTCCAGGACGGCCAGCGCCTCCTTCAGGTCGTCCACGTCGTGGAAGGCGCGATAGACGCTGGCGAAGCGGATGTAGGCCACCTCGTCCAGCTCGCGCAGGCGGTCGATCACCAGCTCGCCGATGAGGCTTGTGGGCACCTCGGCCTTGCCCTGGGCGTAGACCTGCGTCTCCACGTCGTCCACCAGGGCCTCGACGGCCCCCTGCGGTATCGAGCGCTTCTCGCAGGCCTTGCGCACGCCGAGCAGGATCTTCTCGCGCGAGAACTCCTCGCGGCGGCCGTCCTTCTTCACCACCATCAGGCCGCCCAGCTCCACGCGCTCGGCGGTGGTGAAGCGCTGGCCGCAGGAGAGGCACTCGCGCCGGCGGCGGATGCCGCCCTCCATGGCCCGCGAGTCGGTGACTTTAGAGTCGTCGAAGCCGCAGTAAGGGCACTTCATAGCTCTACCACCCTTAGGGGGACAAGGGTTAGAATACCACAACATGTTGGGGAAGTCAAGAGACTAGGCCCAAGATTTTGTGGTCTTGTTCGCACCCGCCCGCCCTGGTCTTGAACTCTGGGGGACACCCCCAGACCCCCGGCAAAGGGGCTTCGCCCCTCTGCACTCCCGAGTATAATGGGGGCCATCAACCATCAAGTAGGGGGGCATGTTATGGCTACCGTAACGGTCAATGGCACGGAGGTCTACTACGAGGAGGCAGGACGGGGCTTTCCGCTGCTCTTCCTGCACGGCCTCGCCTTCGATACGCGGATGTGGCGTAGCCAGGTGGCGGCGCTGTTGGGGAAGTATCGTTGCGTCAGCATCGACTTTCGGGGGCACGGGCAGTCGGCGGCGCCGGGTGGGGAGTACACGCTGGAGGTGATGGCGGAGGACGTGTACCAGGTGATGAGGCACCTGGGGCTGGAACTGGCCCACGTGGCGGGGCTATCGATGGGGGGCATGGTGGCGATGCGCCTGGCCCTGGCCCACCCCGAGGTGGTGCGGTCGCTGGTGCTGCTGGACACCTCGGCCGGCCCCGAGCAGGCGGAGCGTGCTCACCAGTACGAGATGCTGGCTCAGGTAATGAGAGAGCAGGGGCCGGAGGCTATCATGCAGGGCGTGATCCCGATCTTCTTCAGCCAGGCGTTCATCGGGGGACAGCCCCAGGAGTTGGAGGCCTTCAAGGAGCAGTTCCGCAACCTCAACCCCCAGGGGGTGTACCGCGCGACGCTGGCGGTGGCGCGCCGGAGGGACATAACGGACGAGATCAAAAGCATTCGGGTGCCGACGCTGGTGATCGTAGGGGATGAGGATATGGCTACCACGCCGGAGAGGGCGGAGGCGATCCACCGGCAGATCGCAGGGTCGCGGCTGGAGAAGATCGTCGGGGCGGGGCACATGACGCCGCTGGAGCAGCCGGAGAAGGTGACGGCCGCCATTGAGGAGTTCCTGTCGCAGGTCGAGTAGCGCCCCAGGGGTAAAAAGGGGGGCAGCGAGCTTATCCTGCCCTGGTCAAGCCCGCTGCCCAGGAGGTGGTGGTAGAAGCCTCTGGCTTGTTCAGCGTCTAACGCCCGGTGAGCCGTTGCCTTTTAGCGGTGGACCACCGGGCGTCGCAAAAAACTTGGTAGTTCCGTGTCGGCCAGACTCTGCTCCAGAGATTCGACCCTGAGCTGGCGCAGCCTCTCATCTCGCGCTGGCTCCTCGTGGAGCTCCGGCATGGCGAAGCCCACAGCGATGACGGTGATCTGAACCTCATCGCCCATGTTGGGGTCGGTGGCGGTGCCGAAGATGATCTCGGCGTCAGGGTCCACTACCTCGGCGATGATCTGGGCGGCCATGTTCAGCTCGTGCAGGGCGAGTTTGGTGGAGGCGGTGACGTTGAACAGCACGCCACGAGCCCCGTGGATGGTGACGTCCAGCAGGGGGCTGCTGATGGCTGCCTTGGCAGCATCCGCTGCTCGGTTTTCGCCGGCGGCGCGACCGATGGCCATCAGGGCGGGGCCGGCCTCGCTCATGATCCGCCGTACGTCGGCGAAGTCCAGGTTGATGTCGCCGGGTGTGGTGATGAGTTCAGAGATGCCCTGGATGCCCTGACGAAGGACGTCGTCGGCTACCCGGAAGGCCTCGCCGAGGCTGGTCTTCTGGTCGCAGATGGAGAGCAGGCGGTCGTTGGGGATGACGATGAGGGTGTCGACACGTTCCCGCATCATGGTGATGCCATTCTCGGCCTGAAGGCGGCGGCGCGAGCCTTCGAAGGAGAAGGGCTTGGTGACCACGGCCACGGTCAGGGCACCCGCCTCCTTGGCTGTCTCGGCGACGATGGGAGCGGCACCGGTGCCGGGGCCACCGCCCATGCCAGCGGTGATGAACACCATCTCGGCGCCGCGTATTGCCTCCAGGATCTCATCCCGGCTCTCTTCGGCGGCTCGCTGGCCCCGATCAGCGTCGCCGCCTACGCCTAGGCCCTTGGTTTGCCGCTCGCCGATGCGCAGCCGCGACTCCGCCTCGCAGCGCATCAGGGCCTGGGTATCGGTGTTGATGCCCACGAACTGGACGCCCTTCACGCCGGCCTCGATCATTCGATTCACGGCGTTACAACCGGCGCCACCTACCCCTACCACCTTGATGGGTGGCAGGCCTTCAGTGTCTGGCCTGTTCGCCACCTTTGCCACCTTTGCCTCCTTTCCCCTTTTGTGCTGCCCTTATCCGTCTGCTTCGGTCGCTATTCAGGCAAGAGGAACCTGAACCAGCGACCAATGTTGCGCAGCCACCCCAAAGGAGAGGCGTGCGCCTTCTCGACCAGCCTACGCCCGTGCTTGTCCGGTTGCTTCTCGTGCAGGGCCCAGTGGAGGAGCCCGACGCCGGTGGAATAGGCTGGGTTGGCGAGAATGTCCGATAGGCCGTAGAGACCGCGCGGCACGCCGATGCGGGCGGGCATGCGCAGCACCTGCTCGGCCAGAACGTCCATGCCCGGCAGGTTGGCCGAGCCGCCGCTGAGGACGAGGCCGGCGGCCAGGAGTTCATCGTAGCCGGCCCGCCGCACGTCCATGTAGATCATCTCCAGCACCTCCTCCACGCGCGCCTGGAGGATCTCGGCCAGGCGACGGCGGGAGACGGTCTTTCGTCTATCGGCACCGCAGGTGGCGATCTCTACCATTTCCTCGGAATCGATGGTGCTGGGGATGGCGTGGCCGTAGAGGGTCTTGGCCTCCTCTGCGGCTTCGAAGGGTGCCCTGAGGCCGGCCACCAGGTCGTGGGTGAGGTGATAGCCGCCCACGGGCAGGATGGCGGTGTGGAAGGCGCTGCCTTCGACGAACACGCAGACGCCGGTGGTGCCGCCGCCGATATCGGCTATCACCACGCCCTGCCGCTTCTCTTCTTCTTCCAGCACGGCTTCGGCGCTGGCCAGGGCGCTCAGCACCAGATCCTCCACCTGAACGCCCGCTCCCTCCACGCACTTGGTTAGGTTCTGGATGGCAGCCACGCTACCAGTGACGATGAGCGTCTCCACGTCCAGGCGCTGGCCGTGCATGCCCACGGGGTCGCTGACCCGCTCCTGGCCGTCCACCACGAAGCAGCGAGGGATGACGTGCAGCACCTGCCGGTCGCTGGGGATGCTGATGGCCTCTGCCGCATCCAGGGCGCGGGCTACATCCTCCGGCCCGATGGGTCGGTTGCGGCCGGGGATGGCCACGACGGCGCGGTTGGTCATGCAACTGATGTGGTTGCCGCTGATGCTCACCTGGGCTGAGACGATGCGGGTGCCGCTGGACCTCTCGGCCTTCTCCACCGAGTTGAGGATGGACTCGGTGGCCTGCTGGATGTTGTCCACCATCCC
>JALHUG010000311.1 GCA_022866185.1 Dehalococcoidia bacterium | reverse complement strand
TCAGCAGGGGGTCCAGCTCCATCTGGAGGGCCACCCCCGATAGCCCCTGGCGGTTCTCCCCGAAGGCCGTGCGCGGCGATTCGCCCAGGTCGTGCAGGGTGCGGTACACCAGGTCGATGTAGTCGGCGTGCAGGCGGACGCCGCCGCCCTGGAGCAGGTCGAGCAGGTAGGCGCGCGCCTTCTCCGGCAGCTCCCACACCGCCCCCGGCTGCACGGCGATGTCCTCGGCCTCGGTCACGTTCTCCAGCACGGCTATCGGATTGCCCGAAAGCTCCAGGATCATCGAGAGCTGGGACATGGCCCGATTGAGCTCCCGCACCGACTCGCGGATGGCCGGGATGTCAGAGGCGCCCCAGAACTTCTTGGGCTCGCGCAGGTTGGGGAAAATGACGAAGGGGATGAAGCCGTAGGGGTTGGCCTTCGACTCCAGCAGGTCGTTGTCCAGCCACAGCTCGAACTCCTGCTGCGTCCACACCTCCACCACCGTCGATTCCCGCCGCCGCCCCGACGAAGTCGGGGAGGGCTGGATGCCGTACAGCATCTGCACCTCCTCCGCCGATAGCTGGTAGCGGCTGGCCACCCGCCACACGCGGGTCACGTCGTCGCCCAGCCACCAGACGTAGAGGCCCTGCACGTCCGGCGCCCCCACCCTCACCCGTCGCTCCAGGGGGTCCCAGGTCACCTTGAAGGCGGCGTCGCCCAGGATGGAGCAGTCGCTCTCCGTATCGAAGTCCAGTTGCTCCAGGTTGTTGGCCTCGCAGACCTCCCGCAGGACGGCCTCCGCCCGCCGGGCCGCCTCCGCCGCCTCGGGCGAGCTGTCCACCGGGTCGACGGCGAACTTGAGGCCGCTCATCACGTAGGACGCCATCTTGTCGATGATCGTCTTGGCATAGTTGAAGATGAGGCGGCGCTCGCGGCGGCGGGCCGGCTCCGGCCACTGCGCCCCCTGATAGAAATCCAGGTTGTCGCGATAGGCCTTCAGCCTTCCCAGGTCGAGGCGAGCGAGCTGCTGGGGAAAGGTTAGCGTATTGGTGTTCGAGCTCTTCATGGTCTCCCCCTTCTCAGTATTCGGAACACGGTGCGGCGGGAGACGCCGTAGCGCCGCGCCAGCATGTCCACCGACAGGCCCTGGCGTCGCCGCAGGCCGAGGATCTCCCGGTCGCGCCTCACGTTGAAGATAGCCCGAACGCCCCCCGGCGCGTCGTAGCGGCAGCGGGGCAGGGGGCAGGTCAGGCAGGAGGCGTACAGGTCGCACCCTTCGTCGCGATAGCGGGTGAATTCGGGCAGGGCGTCCTGGCGGACACGCTGCTGGCCCTCGATCATGCCCAGACCTCCTCCCGCAGGCGACCGCGGGCGGCCCGCGGCCGCACGTCCCGCGCCGCCTCCACCAGCAGGGCCAGGCTCATCAGATAGTCGTCGTGCCCCTGCGACGGCTCGACGAAGAAGCTCATCGTCCGGCTGGGCCGATAAGCCACGCGCGCTTGCTCCATCTCCCGCCAGAAGCAGCGATACTCCAGCGAGCCGTCCTGGGCGTATGCCTTCAGACGGCCGCCGTTGACCGCCGCCAGCAACTGGTAGCCCAGTCGCGACTTGCTCTCGCTGGAGAAGCGCAGCGGCAGCACCACCTGCGGCCGCAAAGCCGTCGCCAGGAAGCGAGCCACCGTCTCGCCCAGGCCGGTGGCGTCCACGGCCAGCCGCCGCACTTTCCAGACGTGGCCCAGGAGGTCCACCAGCCGGCCGTAGAGGAGGTCGTGGCGCTCGCCCTGGAAGCAGTAGTGCTCCACTACCTCCAGGCGTGGCTCCTGCACCAGGGCATCGCTGGGCGGGAAGACGAGGCGGCCGATGGTGAGGATGGTGGCGTCGTGGTGGTCGGCGGCCTGGCCGTCGCTGGCCTCGCCGCCGATGTCCAGGCCGGCGGCGTACGTCTCGCCCGCGGTCGGCTGGCTCTGGCGGCTGTGCTCGCCCTGGAGCTGGGCCCGCTGGGATGGGCTGAAGAGCCTGCCGCCACCGGCGATCGGTTTCAGGCAATACTGGGTGAGGAACAGGGGATGGTTCTCGCCCAGGCGCTGGCGCTCCCCCTCCACGTAGCGGCCGTAGGCGGGGTTGCATTCGGCCACCGCCTGCCAGTCGTACTGGTAGTGGCGGCGGATGCCATCCCTGCGCTCCAGCGCCAGATTGGTCTCTCTGGCCTGCTCCAGGAGGGTGGAGTCGTCCCAGGGGGTACCGTAGTAGACGGTGGTGGCGTTGGCCGTGGCCGCCATGGGGCGGAACTCCTTATCGAACTTCTCCTTGTCCACATCCTGGGCCTCGTCCACCTCCAGGAGGAGCTGGGCGGTGTGACCGACGACATTGCTCTGAGGTTCAGCCGAGAGAAATACCTGGCGGGCGCGCCCCACCCGGATGATGTGCCCCTCCTCGCGGGCGCAGACGGCGGCCAGGCCGGCCTCGCCCAGGCGAGACCACAGCCGTCGCATGCTGATGCGAGCCTGGGGCTGGAAGGTGGGCGCACACTTGATGGCATCCACGTTCCGCTCCATGTGGGCGGTCAGCAGCAGAAGCTCCACTTGGGCCGACAGCTCGTTCTTGCCCGCCTGGCGAGCCATCATCACCGAGATGCTGTGGCCCTGCCGCTGGAAGACGCTGCGGGCGATTGCTCGCCCCGCCTCCACCTGGTAGGGGCGCAGGCGATGGCGCAGCCCCGGTCCGTCCTTACTTCCCCTTTTCATCACTGAATGATCTTGATGATCACCTGGGTCAGGGCCGTCCCTGCCACCAGGAAGATGAGGCCGTTGACCCGCCCCTTCAGCTCGTCGAGCTGCTGCTCCAGGTGGTGCAGACGCTCCTCTACCACCGCCCGGAAGGGGTCGTCGCTGCTCGCCTCGGGGCTCTCCTTCTGGGCTGCCCGCTGGCGGCGGCGGAACTGGGCCAGGGCTCTCTCCAGCTTGCTAGCCATCGTGGGGAAAGCCCTCGGGGTAGAGGACGGCGCCGATGCCCCGTACCACCCCGGCAATGCTGTCCGACAGCTCGCGCTGGGCCTTGGGCGACAGGCGGTACTTGGCGGCCACCGCCTTCACCAGAAGGTCGACGCCCTTCGCGACTAGCTGCATGTCCTCAGGCCGTTCTTCCAAGGCTTCCTTCAGCCTCACGCGCAGGAGGGCGATCTCCTCGTCCAGCCCTTCCATCTGGCGGGCCCACTCCCACCTTTCGGCTTCGCTGAGGGCCTCCTGGTAGAAGCCCTCCGCTGGGTGGCGCCGCCGACTCGTCTTAGCGGCGCCGGCCACGGCCAGGCCCTCCTCTGCCAGGCGAGGGCAAGCCCTCTCCGCCCTCGGCCGATAGCACCTCCAGCAGGCCGTAGATGGCGTCGGGGGGAAGCTTGGCCGCTGCCCGGCTGACCCCCAGCAATAGATAGAGGGCGGTCAGCTCCCACTCCTTTCGTTCGATGGCTAGGGCCAGGGCCGGCATCGCGTTCATTCCTTTCGCTCGCTCCTATGGTTGAGGGCACGCAATACCAGCAGGGAGACGAACAGTGTCCCCAGGAAGGGAAGCGAGCGAACCAGCAGCCAGGGCAGGGGGGAAAGGAAGGGCATATCCCCTCGCCAGCCCAGGCGATAGGTGGTGTACAAGGCCGAGAAGTAGAGGCTTTCCACCAGGGCCCCCGCGTTCACCAGGGCCAGGGCGGCAGCCCCGACGCGCCTCGGCAGCGTCTCCTGACGCTGCAGCAGGTACAGAAGAAAGTAGAGGGCGTTGAAGCCCCCACAGAGGGCAGTGGCCAAGTCCTGAGCCACCGCCAGCGCATCGCCAAAGCAGTCCACCGATGCCTCCCATGGCCACACAGGCCGCCCGTGGTGGGATCACGCTTGCTTTCCCTCTCGTGGTCTGAGTGGCCAGCACCCCAGATCGTGCCGGCAGGGCGATAATAGAACATGCGTTCTCTCATGTCAAGGGGAGGCGGTCACCGGGGCCGGGGTGGTGAGTAATCAGTGAAATGATTTGCCCCGAATAGGAGATTTATTTGGGGATGCGGATGATCGCGTAACGTGGCAAGTATTCGCCCGTCTATAGAGTGTAAGGGATATGCCGTATCCAAGC
>JALHUG010000310.1 GCA_022866185.1 Dehalococcoidia bacterium | reverse complement strand
CTGATGGAGCACTTCGAGAACGTGGAGATGAAGACGGCCCGCATGAAGGAGCTGGAGCGCGTCGGCGATGGGATAATCCACGAGATCGTCGAGCAGCTTCACAAGACCTTCGTGACGCCCCTCGACCGCGAGGACATAACCGGCCTGGCCCAATACATGGACGATGTGATTGACTACATGGAGGGGGCCACCACCGCCATCCGCATCTACGGCATCAAGCGCCCCACGGCGGCCGCTTGCGCTGTGGCTGACCTCGTCCGTCTGCAGACCGTCCAGTTGGAGAAGGCTATCGCCAAGCTGCGGCAGCGGTCGCAGCTCAGGAGCGTGCTCGAGGAGTGCGTGGAGATCCATCGCCTGGAGAATGAGGCCGACACCCTCTTCCTGGATGCAACGGCCAGGCTGTTTAAGGAAGAGCCCAGCCCGGTGGAGATCATCAAGTGGCGGGAGATCTACGACCAGTTGGAGCTGGCCACCGATAGCTGCGAGCATGTTGCCAATGTTCTTGAGGGCATCGTCCTGAAGCATGCCTAGACCTGTCGACGTCTGTAGAGCCGATACAAGGGGAAGCGGGTCGCTTCCTCTCTTCTTATGGCGTTCGCTCCGGAGGCGAGGATGACCGACACCTTCGCTTTTCTCGTCATCACCTTCATCATAGTCCTGGGCTTCGAGGCCGTGAACGGCTGGACGGACGCGCCCAACGCTATCGCTACTGTGGTCTCCACGCGGGTGTTAGCCCCCGGAGCGGCCGTGGCTATGGCCGCCTTCTTCAATCTAGTGGGGGCTCTCTCGGGCACAGCGGTGGCCACAACCATAGGCAAAGGGATCATCGACCTGGACGTGGTGCCCCTAGAGGTGCTGGCAGCGGGGGCGGGGGCGGTCGTCATCTGGAGCACCTTCGCCTTCTTTCTCGGCTTGCCCACCAGCGAGAGCCATGGACTCGTAGCCGGCCTGGCTGGCGCTGCCGTGGCGGTGGTAGGCACCGATGCCCTCCTTCTGGACGGTTGGGTAAAGGTTCTGGCAGGGGTGGTCATAGCAGTGGCGGTGGGCTTTGGGGGTGGTTTGGTAGCGATGAACCTGCTCGTGTTGATTATTCATAGGCTGAGCCCTTCGGCTGTCAGACGCATCTTCAGCCCCCTGCAGGTAGCGTCGGCGGCCTTTATGGCCTGGGCCCACGGCACCGCCGACGGCCAGAAGTCCATAGGCGTGCTGGCCGCCGCCATCGCCATCTACGAGGGCAAGGGCACTGAGGGGTTCGCGGTGCCCCTGTGGATCATCCTTCTAGCAGCCACAACCATGTCTCTAAGCACGGCCTTGGGTGGCTGGCGGATCATCCGCACCCTGGGCATGCGCCTCACTCACCTAGAGCCCGTGCACGGATTCGCCGCCGAGGCGACGGCGGCGAGCACTCTGGGCGTTGCCTCCCACTTCGGCTTCGGCATTCCTCTAAGTACCACCCACACCATCGGCTCGGCTATCATGGGCGTGGGCGCCAGCAAGAGGCTCTCGGCGGTGCGCTGGGGCATCGGCTACAACATCGTCGCCGCCTGGATCCTTACCTTCCCCATCTGCTTCGGCCTGGGCTGGCTGATCGCCTCGCTCTTCCACCTAGCTGACTAGGTTCCTTCAAGCACCTTCCGCCACACTTGGGCTGGCTGCCAGCGCATTCTTGCAGGTATTGATGGCTGTGTAACATCATGGTCTTGGCCTTCAGTCCCCTGCCGGTGGCAAGACGCCTCTTCAGACGACGAGGAGTGTCCACATATGGGGGCGTGTATAATGGGGCAGAGCAAGTCCTGCAACGCGGTGACATAGGGGGAAGGGACCATTGCTTGAGTACGTAGACGTCGGGCCGAGGCCGCTGAAGCAGTACGAGCCCATTATTGGCGCGGAGGC
The DNA here is from genome assembly GCA_022866185.1 of Dehalococcoidia bacterium. Lineage (GTDB taxonomy): Bacteria > Chloroflexota > Dehalococcoidia > SM23-28-2 > SM23-28-2 > SM23-28-2. Next base: position 9,598 of record JALHUG010000310.1, on the reverse strand, counting down.
TGTGGAGGAGATAAGAGAGCTGGCGGCCCCCCTAAAGCGCGCCCGCATCGCCCAGATCAACGCCACAACCTACGGTGGCGGCGTCTCCGAGCTGCTGAGGTCCATCGTGCCCCTCTACCGCGGCCTGGGCATTCAGTGCGACTGGCGGATCATCTCAGCCGGCCCGCAGTTCTTCAACGTCACCAAGGCCTTCCACAACGCCCTCCAGGGTGCACCCTACGAGCTAAAGCGGGCTGCCCGCGAAACGTACCTCATGTGCAACACCCGCAACGCTCAGCTTCTGGATGAGGAATACGATTTCGTCATCGTTCATGATCCCCAGCCGGCGGCCATTCGCCACTTCAAGGGGCAGGCCGGGGCGAGGTGGATCTGGCGCTGCCACATCGATACCTCTCAACCCAACGAGGCCGTCCTGGACTTCATATTGCCGTTCCTTCTCGAGTACGACGCGCTAGTATTCACCATGGACCGCTTCATACCACCGAAGCTGGAACATCAGCGGCTGGCGACGATCGTGCCAGCCATCGATCCCATCAGCCCCAAGAACATGGCCCTCCCGAAAGGCCTTGGTGAGGAGATCCGCGCCTGGCGGGGCATCGACCCCGATCGACCTCTGCTGACTCAAGTGTCACGCTTCGACCCCTGGAAAGACCCCATGGGCGTTATTGACGTCTACCGGCTGGTGCGGAAGGAGATGCCGGGGCTCCAGTTGGCCTTGCTAAGCACGATAGCTCATGATGACCCCGAGGTGTGGGACATATACAAGGTGCTTGTGGATGAGGTTAGGGGTGACGATGACATTCACCTGCTCACCAACCTCATCGGTGCGGGCGATGTGGAGGTAAATGCCTTCCAGGCCTTCTCCGATGTGGTCATTCAGAAGTCCATCCGTGAGGGCTTTGGTCTGGTGGTCTCCGAAACGATGTGGAAGGGGACGCCGGTGGTGGCCAATCGCTCCGGGGGCATACCCCTCCAGATGGGCGATGGGGTGGGGGGCTTCCTGGTGGACAGCACCGAAGAGTGCGCTGAGCGAGCCCTATATGTGCTGCGCCATCGCCAGGAGGCGAGGAGTCTCGGCCTGGCCGGCCGCGAGAGGGTGCGGCGCCAGTTCCTCATCACCCGCCTGCTCGCCGATGAGCTGCGTCTGCTGGCAAGCCTAGCCCAGAGCTCGACGTAGGGGCGACCTTGGGCGGCAGCGGCTACCCTCCGTCCGGCAGCACCCGCAGCTCGGCGCCGTACGACGGGTCGCGGCCCACCTCGGCGGCGGTCTGGGCGACGGCGTCTGCCAGGGGCAACCCGTTGACGAGAAGCTTCTCCAGCAGACGCAGGGTGGCGGCATCGCTGTGGCTAGCAGAGACGGACTCGCTCCAGCCCACGAAGGCGCTGGCCCCCTTGTCCAGGAAAGCCTGGCCGGTTCTGGGAGAGCGTAGGCCGTCGCAGCCCATCAGCACGATCAGCGTCTTGTCGAAGCTGCCGCGCATGCTGTAGGTGATGAAGTCCGGCCCTACTCCGAACAACGGCGGGGCGCCTTCGTAGTACTCGGCCTTGCCGAGACGGCCTATCGGCTCCTGGGGATACTTGTCCTGGCGGTAGGGCTCGCCGCTGAACAAGGCCACGTACTCCCTCTTCGTTTTCTCTCCCGTCGTCACGTCAGTCTCCTCCGATATGCCGGAGTGAACCCGTAGGATGATGAGGTCGTAATCGTGAGTGGGCAAGTTGCGGTAGAGGTCCACCGTCACCTGCTCGCCCGGAAAATAGTCCACTGTGTATCCGGCCTGCTCCAGGATGCTGGTGGCCGAGGCGACGAAGTCCGGGTTGGGCTGGGTGAGGTCGAGCTGGTCGACGATGGCCGCCTTCCTGGGCCCGGAGTCGCTGTCGACCAGCCCGCTGAGGACGAGTCCAGCGGCGAGGGCTGTGCACAGAAGCGCCACGCCGACGAGGGCGGCCGCCGCCTTGCGCAGGCGGCCGCCCTTCCGTCGACGCAGTTCATCCCTCTGGGAGCGCTTCTTCTGTCTACGGCGGCTCATACCGCAGTCAGGATAGCATATGCGGCCCTACAGCAGCCAGCCCTTCGACAGGCCCAGGGCAAGCTCCCTTCGGCAAGCTCAGGACAGACGCCTGCGGGCGTACCAGCCCCCCGCCGCGAGGGCGACCGCCGCTGCCGCAGCGGCGAGTCCAGCGATGGCGGCGTACGGCGGCGATGCCCCACCGCCCTCACTGGCGCGGCCGGGTGAGTCCGAGCTATCAACGGGGAGTTCCGCTATGCCGCCGACGGGTGGCGAGCGCCTCCAAATTTCGCCACCCGTGCTGTCATTTCCGGTTCCTACGTACATTGTGCCACCAAAACACACCCCTGATACAAAAACCACATAGTTGTTCGGGTCTCCAAATCCATCCAGGTTCAGCTGCGTCCAAGTTGAGTCACCGGAAAGCTTCCAGACTTCTCCACCGGTAACGTCATTCCATGTTCCTACGGTATTGTTGCAGTTGCACCCACATCCCGTTGTCTTACCGCTGCCCCCCAGAGCAAAGTTACTTGGGTCTCCAAATCCGTCCACGTTTACCTGAATCCAGGTGGCTATGTCCTCAGGAAACCTCCAGACTTCCGTACCCGTAACGTAATTATCGGTTCCTGCGTACAGGCTCCCACTGGAAGCCCAGATTGGATGGATCCCAACATTATTCGGATCTCCAAATCCATCCGCGTTCACCTGGGTCCAGGTTGTACCATCGGGAGAGCTCCAGACCTGCGCACCGATAGTGTCATTTTGAGTTACTGCGTAGATGTTACCTTCAAAACCGATTAGACCATGAGCCCAAACATTATTTGGGTCTCCAAACCCATCCGCGTTCACCTGGGTCCAGGTTGTACCGTCGGAAGACCTCCAAACTTCTCCACCGGTAACGTAATTTTCGGTTCCTGTGTACAGGTAGCCATTCAGGACTGCTGATGGATAAGCCCAAAGGTTATTTGGGTCTCCAAATCCATCCGCGTTCACTTGGGTCCAGTTTTCGCCATCGGAAGTCCTCCAGCTTTCTCCACCGCCAGCCAATTTCCAAGTTCCTACGTAGAGCATGTTCTGGAAGATTATCCCTGTACAAGCCCCAACATTGGCCGAGTCCCCAAATCCGTCGATGTTTACCTGGGTCCAACCCATGCTACCGTCCATGACCTCGAAGCCCATCCAGATTTCTCCGCCGGTAACGAAGTTTACGGTTCCTGCGTATAAGTCACCCTCAAAAACCTCTATTGGCGTAGTACCAACATTGTTCGGGTCTCCAAATCCATCCTCGTTCACCTGAGTCCACTTCAGCGGGCAGTCCTGGTTGATGGCTAGTATGCCCGAACCGGCCGTGATGGTGTGGCTGCCAGCGCCCGACTGGTAAGCCGTGAGCGGAGGCCCGTTCAGGGTGAACGCCACCACGCCTGAGCCGCCGATGTCTAGGCCGACCCTCACTATGGCGCCATTGCCCGCCGTCCCCGACCCAGCGAGGTACGCCGCATTGGCCACATACGTACCGTCGCTGTCGGGCAGCGCGTCGCTCGAATCGGTTGCTCCCGGCAGCTTAATCAGGGGGTTCGTGCCAGGGGCAGCGATGTGGACCTTGGACGAGTCGTAGACCAGCGACGCGTCGTAGGCGGTGGGCGCCTGCGTGTGGCCGGTAACGACAATGTCGATTACATAGTCGCTCACCCCGTCGAACGCCGGGCTCGGAACGTCCACCCGCACGCAGTCCTCCACCGTTCCCAGGATGTTGGCGCTGTTGCCGCTGATCTCGGGGTCGATGTCGAAGTTGACGGTGCCCTGAGCCCGGGCACTCTCCTGCCCTCCCATGGCCCACAACCCCAGGACTGCCAGCCCTGTTGCCAGCGCTGCCGTTAGCGCACCTGCCATCACCCTTTTCATGACCGCACCCCCTTATGCAGAATCCCAACCAACCTGCCCGGCGGGCGGGGCCAGTCGTGAAGGCTATCACAAGGCAAGCGTGATACAGCTCGCGCCTATCTGCCTTGGCTGCGCCCCCCGTCGAAGCGATCATAGTTTACATATCTCCATGAATTTGTCAAGCGTCCGCGCTGGCAATTTTCGAAGAATTTTGTGGAGGGTCGCGAGCCCGCAGGATGCTTGTTCTGCTTCTACCGCAGCGAGCCCTTCGGCATCCGCCGGAGGCGGACCCGCCTCAGGCGGGAGCTCAGGGCAGGCGCCTGCGGGCGTACCAGCCGCCCGCCGCGAGGGCGCCTGCTGCCGCGAGCCCAGCCAGACCGATGTAATCGCGGGCCGCCGAATCAGAGACATCCGGGAGTTCGGCTATGCCGCCGACGGGTGGGTTCCCGCAGTAGTCGTTTATGGCCAGCATGCCCGAATCGAGCATGACCGGGTGATTGCCAGCACCCGACTTGTAGGCAGTCAGGGGGTCCGCATCCAGGCTAAAGGTCACCACGCCCGAGGCCCCGATGTCCAGGCCGACCCTCACCAGGGTGCCATCGCCCTCGATGCCTGCCCCCACGAGATAGTAGGCGTCGGCGGCGTACGTACCGTCGCTGTCAGGCAGCTCATCACCGTAAGGGTATGCTCCTGGCATCTTGATTAGGCGATCGGTGCCAAGGGCAGCGATGTGGACTTTGGTCGAGTCGAAGTTCAGCAACACATCGTACATGGTGGGCGCTTGAGTGTCGCCGCTCACCACAATGTCGATCTCGTAGTCGCTCACGTCGTCGAAGCTGGGGCTGGAGATGTCCACCTGCACGCAGTCTTCCACCGTTCCCAGGGTGTTGGCGCCGTTCCCCGTGATCTCCGGGTCGATGTCGAAGTTGACGGTGTCCTGGGCCTGGGCACTCTCCTGCCCTCCCAAGGCCCAGGACCCCAGGAGCACCAGCGCTACCGCTAGCCCAGCCGTTGGCGCGCTCGCTGTCACCCTTTTTATCGCTGCACCCCCTAAGCGTTGTCCAGTCAGGAAGAGGCCGGGCCCAGGCGGGCACGTATCTCCGCCTGCTCGAGGCCGTCCACAAAGACCACCTTCTGGCGAGAGGTTGTCCCCCGGACGATGCGCAGCCGCTGTCGCTCTACCCCCAGAGCGACGGCCAGGAGGCGCAAGACCGCCTCGTTGGCCTTTCCCCGTTGGGCGGGGGCAGCGACGCGAAGGTGCAGCACATCCCCCTGCCAGCCCATCAGGGCGTCGCGGCTGGCGCTGGGGGTCACTCGCAGGCTGATGGAGGCCATTGTCCTCGCTCGCTATCCGATGAGGCACTGGCGGAAGAACTGGGCCACTGCCTGGGCCAGCTCTTTCTCGTAGCCCAACCAAAAGTGGTCGGCGCCGTGAACCACCGCCATCTGGCAGTGCGGGCCTATTATGGTCGCCAGCGTGGACAGGCCGGCAGCCGGCGCGATTTCATCCTGCTCGCCCGATATGAGCAGGGTGGGGTGGCGGATGGCGAGGTCTGGGACGCCCTGGCCAAACGAGGGGGGCGAGATGGCTGCCACCGCCGCCACTCGTTCGGCTGCTGCCGCCAGGGCGACCGTCGCCCCGAAAGAGTAGCCGATAATGCCCACCTTGTCCGGATCAACCGCCGCCAGTTGGCGCAGGTAGGCCAGAGCAGCGGCGGCGTCGGACCGCTCGCCCAGGCCGTCACCATACTTCCCCTCGCTGCGGCCGACGCCTCGAAAGTTGAAACGGAGGCTGGCGATGCCCGCCTCGGCTAGGGCCTGGCATACGGCGACGACCACGTAGTTGCTCATGTCGCCGCCGTACAGCGGATGGGGGTGGCAGATGGCGGCAGCGGGGAAGAAAGCGGAGGCAGGCTGGCGGAGGATGCCTTCCAGGGCTAGGCCTTCGCTCGTGAAGGCGACCGGCTTGCTGGCGGTTTCCTGCAAGTGCTGACTCCCCGTGGACGGAACTGCTGGCCCTCGCCTGATAGAGCGGCAGGGGTCAATCGTCAGGGCTGGTAGAGGCAGGCGACGCCAGGATGCCGTGGAGTATGTTGTCCAAAGCGGCGGCAAGATAAGAATCCAGGACTGGACTCAGCTTACCGCCTTTGCTTTGGTGGGAGCCAAATCGGCCCACGAGGTCGCCCAGGAAGACCGTGAGCACCATGATCACTATCTGGCGGGCGGTCATCTCGACGTCCACCTGCCGCAATAATCCCCTCTGGGCGTAGGCCTTGAGGAACCGACTCACGCCCTTCTCCCAGAGCTCGATGTTTCTGCGGTATACCGCCACCGCCGTGGCCTCGCCGCCCAGGGCCTCCATGAGCACCAGGCGCAGGAAGTCGCGGTTCGATTGCATCAGGGACATGGCCTGGCGGGCGATGGCCAGGAGGCCAACCCGCGGCGGAAACTCGGTGGTCGCCTGCTGCAGCTCTTGAAGGGCAGGCACGATCCCCTTCTCATCGAGCAGCGCCTCCAGCAGCTCTTGCTTGGAAGCGAAGTGGTAGTAGATGGCGGCGTTGGTGATGCCGACATCGCGCGCGATGGCTCGCACGGTGGTGCGGGCGAAGCCGTGTTGAGAGAACAGACGCAAGGAGGCATCGAGGATCTGGCCGCGTGTATCCCGTTCACGGCGGCGTTGCCGTTGCGTGGGAGGCTGGGCACGTTCGATGGGTCTGGCGGTCATCTTATCGCCTGACCTGAGAACAGGTTTAGCGGCTGCCAACATATCACCTTCTGACTCCCGCGGTCAACAGAATGCCTCTCAGCATGAGAGCCGGTCGCGAGGCTATCGCCTTCTGGCGGGCTCACTGCAAGGCCTTTGCCGATCTGAAATGCCTTTCCCGCCTGGGCGTGGTGGCGGCTCGTGACCGCCCCTTCCGCGTAGCCTTCATCCCATACATGTTGGCGTCCGCCTGTTGCACGATGTCCGCAACGGTCTCGCCGCTCCAGGGGTAGCTTGCCACGCCGCAGGAGATGCTGAGCCGAAGCTCCAGTCCCTCAGCTTCGCAGATGGGCTTTGACTTCAGTGTCCTCTCCAAGCGGGCGGCGGCTGCAAGGGCGCCGCGCTTGTCGGTGTTCGGCATCAGGACAGCAAACTCGTCGCCACCGATTCGAGCAGGGAGCTCCTCGGCTCGAACGCGCTTGGCTAGCAGCTTTCCGAAGTTCGCCAGGACTTTGTCGCCGATGCTATGACCATAGGTGTCGTTGATCAGCTTGAGACCGTCCACGTCCAGCATGAGCAGGCTAAGGGGTCTGCCAGAGTGCTGAGCGTCTGTTAGCTCATTCTCGAGCTGCTCGAAGAAATGGCGGCGGTTGAAGAGCTGCGTCAGCTCATCGTGCGTCGCCATTTGACGCAGCTCCGAGCTGTGATGCAGGTTGTCCAGGGTCAGGCCAATAGCCGGTCCCGTGATGGCGAGAAGGCCCTTGTCCTGAAGGTCTGAGGCTTTCCGTCCGCCAACCAGGATTAGCAGGCCAACGAACCGGTCAAGAGAGAGCAGTGGTACAAGGGCCACCCGGCTATGGCCGTCGGAGCCTGATAGCCAAGCACGGCCCTCGCTGGCCGAGGTCAAGACAACTTCGCGTTCCTCCATCGCTTGCTTGACAGCACGCTGGCACCATGGCAGGGGCGTGGTCAGGGGCACGTCCTCAGGGGGAATGCCATGTGTGGCCACGGTGGTCAGTGAAGTGTCGGAGGGGTTGCCCCAGGCCAGGACGACCTTCTCTACGTCTAGCAGTTCAGCCACCACTCGCACGGCCCTATGACAGGCCTGGCCGAAGTCGCGAGTGGCGCCCACTTCCGTGGCCAACATGCTGGCGTAGGCGGTCCGTTTCCGCAGCTTGAAGATAAACCAGAAGGCGATCTCAATGCCGAGGGTGGCAACAAGGTATCCCCCTAGATGGCTCATGATTGCCTCCTCCCAGGACAGCCCCAGGAAAAAATAGTCGGCGGGAATGAGAAGGGTTATGGCTGGATAGACAAGCAGCCGCACCCCCCACTTGATGCGGCGAAACAGTTGGACAGAGGTTCCCCAGGGCGTATCCGCCCGTATGCTATCCCCGGCCGCTGTCCCCATGCGCGCTGGTGTGGGCTGTGTCTCCCAGTCGTCCACCGCGGCCACGTTCATCCTTCCTTCATGTTCTTCACATATTCACCATGTAAAGACGAGCAGATATGGCCAGGGTTACACGTGTGCCAGGCTTCCTGAATGAAGCGGGGTTGTCATCTATGCGGGCCGCTGAGATTCTTCGCTCCGCTCAGAATGACGGTAGGCCATGCCGTCACCCTGAGCTTAGCGAAGGGTCTCACCTCAAATGGCATACTACGCCCGGCTGTCGCTGCAATTCGGTGATACAGCAGTCTAGACCGATGCGCTGTGCAGCCGCTCTCGCAGTCTCGCCAGCAGGTCATCCTGAACCTGCGACCGGTTGGCTTCGGTCAGCAGAATGGCCTCCGCTTCGGGACGAGCCTTGATGGCGTCTGCCCAAGGATGGGGGGCCAGCATGATGCTCGCCAGCACGGGCTTGCCGCTCTCCAGCGCCGATAGCACTGCCTGACGAAACCGGTTTGAAAGCAGCTCCATCTTGCCGATCTCATCGATCACCACCAGCGCGGCCCTTTCCGTGGCCCGCTCGATGGCTGGCACGCCCACCTCGTCGATGGACTCCACGTCCACCCCGTACTTGCTCACCCGCCGACGGCTGGGGCTGTAGACGCTGGCCATGGTGGCGGTCTGACCGTCCCGGGTGACGAGGGCGAAGCCCTCACGCCGACCACCGCGGCGGATCTCCTCGGTGTAGAAGCCGCCGGCGGACACGCCCAGGCCCTCCACCAGGCGACGGATGAGGGTGGTCTTGCCGCAGCCGGGGTGGCCGGTGAGGAGAAAGGTGGTCTTGCTCTGAGGCATGGCCCGGTGGGTGGAGAACCCGCGGCTCACCCTGTGCTGGTGCCCTGGCTGGAGCGCCACACCCTCTCGAAGGCCTGATAGGCTGGCTCGTCGTAGAGGACGAAGAAGACGCGCTCCAGGCTGGTGCCGCTGGCGCTGTGCCCATGCACAACGTCCAGCATGATGCGAGCGCACTCTTCGAGGGGGAAGGCGCCCACGCCCGTGCCCAGGGCGGGAAAGGCGATGCTCTTCAGTGCCAGCTCGTCGGCCCGCCGCAGGCTGCTCTGGGTGGCCTGGCGGATCTTGTCGGCGTCGGTGCGCAGGTCACGCCCCATCACCGCCGCGTGGATGACGTAGCGCGCCTTCAGGCGACCGGCGCCGGTAGCCACGGCCTCGCCGATGGGGATCGGCCCCTTGGCTACCGCCTCCTGCTCGATCTCTCTGCCGCCCGCCCGCTTGATCGCCCCCGCCACGCCCGCTCCCATCCAGAGGTGGTTATTGGCGGCGTTGACGATGGCCTCAGCGTCCTGCTGGGCGATGTCGCCGCGGATAAGGAGAATGTCCATAGAAAACTCCCAAGGAACCTTTTTGCTTCCTCCGCCCTCTGGCTCACCGCCGAAGCGCCCGCTTGCGCTTCCGCTTCGCCAGCTCTCCTTTGGGCGGGGCTGCTTACTGAGCCCCTTGGGAGCACCCTCTATTGTCCCTCAAAAGCGCATAAGATGTCAAGAAGGGTGACAGCAGCCAAGAGGCTGTGAGACATGAATTTTCGGTCTTGGGCGCATGTAT
>JALHUG010000309.1 GCA_022866185.1 Dehalococcoidia bacterium | reverse complement strand
TGCCACCCGGCGTGACGGTCAGCCCTGCCGGGCTATCGCCAACAGGAGCGGCTTTTGCATGGCCCACGACCCGACCCTGGCAGAAAAGCGCCGCGAAGCCGCCAGGCAAGGTGGCCGCAACAAGGCCCGCATCGCCCGTCTTGGGAAGCTGGTGCCGCCGCGCCTCATGTCCGTCTACGAGACATTGGAGGAGGCCCTGGGCCAGGTGCACAAGGGTGAGCTAACGCCCCAACAGGCGACGGCTATGGCGGCCCTAGCGGGGGCGATGGTGCGCGTGCTCACATCGGGCGAGATCGAGGAGCGCCTGCGACGATTGGAGGAGCGGCAGGCCCAGGCGAGCAACGGCAGGAGGCCGAGATGAGCCTGAAGAGGCGGCTAGCGAACCTAGAGAGGTTGCACGGCGACGATGGCCCACCCTACGTGCTGGTGGTGGCGCTTCCAGGTGCTAGCGAGTCCGACATTGAGGCTGCGAAAGAGGAGGCCATGCGCAAACGGCCAGGCCAGAGGTTCTACTACATCGTGGTGCCTCCCCCAGAGCGGGGGCAGGCTGCTTCCTGATAGGGCAGGCGATGGGGACAGTCAAGCGCAGCGGCAGGCGGGACGGCGAAAGAGGATACGTCTCGGGCAACGGCGACAGCCGCCTCCAGGTGCTGGTTCAGCTCGAGCAGGTAGGTGAAAGGACGTCAGCCTGGCGGCACCTGTGGCGTCGGCTACTGGCCCCACCCCCTTGCAAAGACAAGCGGCTACCCCTACACTTCGGGCAAAAAGATGGGGGAGATGGTGATGCCTGACGCCATTCTGTATTGCCGTGTGAGCACCCGCCAGCAGGCCGAAGAGGGCACATCGCTAGAGAGTCAGCGTGACGCCTGCCTGAAGCACGCCGAGCAGAAGGGCTATAGCGTTCCTGAGGAGTATGTGTTGCTGGAAGACGCCTCTGGGGCCAACCTTGACCGCCCCCTGCTGACCAGGGGCAGGGAGCTAGTCAAGAGCGGCCAGGCCAAGGCTCTGGTCTGCTACTCCACTGACCGGCTGGCCCGCAACCCCATCCACATCGCCATCATCGCTGAGGAATGCCAGAAAGCTGGCGCGAAGCTTCTCTTTCTCACCGAGCCTCTCGATACGTCGCCAGAGGGCCAGCTTATTCAGTACGTCAAAGGGTACGCGGCCCAATTGGAGCGGGAGAAGATCAAGGATCGCACCATCCGAGGCAAGAGGGCCAGAGCATTGGCGGGCCAACTCCCTACAGGAAGCGCCGGCCTCTATGGGTACGACTACGACAAGACGAAAGGCGTCCGCCGCATTGATGAGGAAGAGGCTCGGGTTGTCCGGATGATATTCAACTGGGTGGACGAAGAAGACCTGACCCTGGGGAGAGTCGCCATCAGACTTGCCGAACTGGGCATTCCTTCCCCCAAGGGTTCGGGGCGATGGGGCCGCAGCACCGTTGGCCGCATCGTCAAGAACCCAGCCTACTCCGGCCTGACCTACGCCAACATGTATAAGAGCGTCCTGCCGAAGAATCCCCAGAAGGGCAACGCCCGCTACAAGAACACCCGCCGGGAATTCCGACCGAGGGAGGAGTGGATTCCACTACCGGATGCCACGCCAGCGGTAGTCAGCCGCGAGCTTTTCGATCGGGTCCGGGAGCGCCTAGCATGTCATCAGCGGATGGCAAGTCGAAATGCCCGCCATCAGTACCTTCTGCGAGGACACGTCGAGTGTGGCCGTTGCGGCCGCAGATTCTACGGCGAACCCATGCGCGGGTATCGTTACTACCGTTGCGCTGGCAGGCGGCGCTACGTTTCTATCGAGCCATGCCGCAACGATGCCCACGAAGCCAGTGAGCTAGAGGCGCTAGTGCTACGAGAACTGCGCCGCTTACTCATAGACCCAGCCCTCATTCTAGCTGAGGTAGAAAAGCGGCGCGAGGGATTGGCTGCTGGCATGGGTCACTCGGACGATCTGGCTTTCCTCGACAGGCAGCTCGTCGAATTGGCCGGTAGAGAACGCCGCCTACTCAGAGCCTACACGCTGGGCAGATTCAGCGACGAAGACCTAGATACAGAACACGAGGCCATACGGCGAGAACGAGAAGCTATATTGAGCCGGAAGGCCACCCTGGCCGAGCGATTCGAGCAGCTAGATGACCTTGAGGTGACCGAGCGGGCCGCTCAGGAATTCTGCGGCAGGGTCTCCCGCAATCTCGATGCCTTTGGGTATGACGACTGGCGGCTGGCGCTACGAGCGCTGGATACAGTGGTGAGGGTAGACGGACAACAAGTCACACTGCACGGCGTCATCCCAATAGACGCCCGTATTTGCAGTATTGCGTCCCCACAATCGTGAAGGCGGGGAGCCCGCTGGAGATATCGACCTCCACCTCCACCAGCTCCCCGTCCAGGCCGATGACCGCGCAGCTGGTTACCTTAGCAAGCATGGAAAGACCCGCGCTAGGAAGATTCTAGGGCATGATAGCAGAAAGCGGAAGCGAATTGAAGAGGTAAGCTGCGGCCAGCCCTCGGCTATTCGTTGCGGATGCCCTCCAGGCGACGGCTTGATTGTCGACCCCAGCCTGAAGGCTGGGGCATGGGGAGGAGAATCCGATGCCTGCGCCTTCAGGCGGGGGTTGCGTATGAACCCAGGAGCTCAGAAACCACCAACCACGAACCAGCCACAAAGCGGCCAGCCCTCAGCTATTCGTTGCGGATGCCCTCCAGGCGACGGCTGACGGAGATGACGCCCCGCACTGACTCCAGCTTGGCCAGCAGGCGGGCAAGCTGCTCGATGCCAGTGGTCTCCAGGGTGACGAAGACGGACAGGGTGCCATCACCATGTTCCTGGGCGCGCACGCCCACCATGTTCACCTTCTCCTCAGCTACCATGGCGCTAACATCCCGCATTAGCCCCACCCGATCCCAAGCCTCGACCTGTACCGCCACCGGGTAGAACTGGCCGGGCCGCCCCCATTCCACCTCGACAAGCCGCTCCTTCTCCGCGATGTGGAGGATGTTCTGGCAGTCGCGGCGATGCACCGTCACCCCTTCGCCGCGGGTCACATAGCCGATGATATCGTCGCCGGGCACGGGGCTGCAGCAGCGAGCCATGTGGGTGAGAAGATCGCCGGTGCCGAGGACGCGTATGCTGGGCGTCACGACAGTCGGCGGAGCAGCCGTCCCTGTGGGAAGGGTGGTCATGTCTTGCAGGGGCTGAAGGACGGGGGCAAGCCTGATGATCATGTGGTGGCTGCTGATGCCGCCATAGCCCACCGCCTCCAGGAAGTCGTCCAGTTCCTCGTACTTGAAGATGCGCAGGATGTCATTTTCCACCTGCGACAGTGCCACCCCCAGGCGGCGCAGTTCCTTCTCCACCAGGTCACGGCCGCGGCTGATGTTCTCAGCACGCTCCTGCCGCTTGAACCACTGGCGGATCTTCTCGCGAGCGTTGCTGGTGCGGATATAGGCTCGGCTAGGGGTGAGCCAGTCGCGCGAGGGGCCGCGCGAGCTCTTGCTGGTCATGATCTCTACGGCGTCGCCATTCTGTAGCTGGTAGTTGAGGGGCACCAAGCGGCCGTTGACCTTGGCACCGACGCAGGTGTGCCCCAGCTCCGTATGGATGCGATAGGCGAAGTCGAGAGGCGTGGAACCCGCGGGCAGGTCCTTGACCTCCCCCTTGGGGGTGAAGACGAAGACCTGGTCGCCGAAGACATCGGCCTTCACCGCCTCCACCAGGTCCTCCGCCTGCGACATCTCCCGCTGCCACTCGAGGAGCTGACGCAGCCAGGCCAAGCGTTCCTCGTAGCGCATGTCCCGCTTGCCGCCCTCTTTATAGCGCCAGTGGGCGGCCACTCCATATTCGTCCATCTGGTGCATCTCGCGGGTGCGGATCTGTACCTCCAGCGGGCGCTGCCCCAGGCACATGACGATGGTGTGCAGCGATTGGTACATGCTCTCCTTGGGATTGGCGATGTAGTCATCGAAGGTGCCGGGGAGAGGCCGCCAGAGCTGGTGAACCGCCCCCAGAGCGTTGTAGCAGTCGGTCACGGTGTCCACCAGGATGCGCACTGCCAGCAGATCATAGATCTCGTGGAAGCTCTTACCCTCGGCGGCGTACTTCTCTATCTTCTTGTGGATGCTATAGAGGTGCTTGGCCCGTCCCTGCACCTCCGCCTTGATCCCCTGCTTGATCAGCTCCTCCCGAATGATCCCCTCTACGTAGGCAATGTAGTTTTCCCGCGCCTCCCGACGGGCGTCCAGCATGTCCGCTATTTGATGATAGGCCTCGGGTTCCAGATAGCGAAAGGCCAGGTCCTCCAGTTGCCACTTGAGCTGCCAGATGCCCAGGCGGCCGGCCAGAGGGGAGTATATATCCATCGTCTCTTGGGAGATGCGCTGCTGGTGATCAGGGGGCAGGGCATACAGGGTTTGCATATTGTGGAGGCGGTCGGCCAGCTTGACGATCACCACCCGCAGGTCCTCACCCATGGCCAGGAACATCTTGCGCAGGTTCTCGGCCTGGGCCTCCTGCTCGCGGTCTCGCTGCGCGGGTGCCTGCCAGGGGATGTGACCCAGCTTGCTAACGCCCTCCACCAGCTTGGCCACCTCCGGCCCGAACTGCTTCGCGATGGCGCCGTTCTCGACGCCACAGTCCTCCTGCACATCGTGGAGAAGGGCAGCGGCGACAGCGGAGGCATCTAGCTGGAGCTCGACGATGGTCAGAGCTGTATGAAGGGGATGGGTGATGAC
>JALHUG010000308.1 GCA_022866185.1 Dehalococcoidia bacterium | reverse complement strand
TGCTGCAGGGGGGAGGTCCCGAACCGCGAGCGGCGCGGTGCCCAATTGCGAATAGTAGTCGAAGTGGGCTGCCCCCGCCACCTCCCAGCTGCGGAGTTCGTTCGAGTCGGGCGCACGGCGGGCGATCTGATCAAGGGCAACGAGATCCGTCTCCGACAGGTACCTGAACTTCTTGATGCCGAGGTCCGTGCGGAACGGCCCGCCGCTCACGGAGAAGTCGTAGGCGTCGATGACGCCGGCCAGCGGCTGGATCGCGTTGTAGTAGTTGGTGAGCTTTATGGCGGATTGCGAAGCGCCGATGGCGAATACCCGCTTCACCTTGAGGCCACCCATGGGGTCAACTCCCACGGGGCTCCGTACGGCCTGTGCCGCCTGCGAGTAGATGTCGTAGCACAGCGAGTCGTCGAAGACCGTGTAGCCAGCGGTCAGGTCCAGCGTCCCGTAGCGGACGGGGCTCCACGCTTTCAGCCCCTGATTAGGGAGGGGTGCCGGGAAGCCATGGACGCCCACGTACTGGGCGGAGACGCCCACCCAGGCATAGCCGGCATCCATGATGTGCTCGGCCGTCGGGATCCACATGGCGTCGAGCTCGTAGCCGGCGGTCACGTTCTGCCACTCGAGCAGGACCGTACCGTTGAAGCGCCAGGGATCGATCGGGCGGCGCACGACGATGCGGGTCTTGTAGTGGTGGCCGCTGGAGATGACGGTCGCGGTCGGGAGCGGGTCTATGGGCGGGAGCGTGCCTGGGGGTATGTTGTAGCGGTTGGCGGTGCCTTCGATGAAGTACTCCTCCTCGACATAGCCCTTGCTCGCCAGGTCGAGGTTCGTAGCGAAGAACGGATAGTTGTGAGGCGTGTCGGGCGGGAAGTTCGCCGCGATTGGCCCGATCACCGTCGGATTCGGCGAACCCGCGCTCGCCACGGGACTGCCGCCCACCGGCATCACCAGCGCCGCGAGCGAGAGGATCCCGAGTACGGCGATAGCCAATATCTTTCTCACTTCAAGCTTCTCCTTCCCAGAGAATCAAAGCGCTATTGTGTCCATGCACCAATACCCCCTCGTCGCTTGTCCTCTGTCACCTCCTTTACTTTTCTAGAGTTATGGGTATACTTGGGGGCGAGATTTTACGGCAAAAGCGATTGTATGTCAAGTATTTTTCCGGAAGTTTTCGGCGGCTACCCATGCCGTCACGAACATCCATGCCGAGGGCTCACTGGCCGCGCAGCGGCTCTCCAGCGTCGCCCTCGCCGGACATGAGCGGGGGGAAAGGCTGGCAGGCTTGCGCCAGGCAGGCGGGAGGCAGAACGATGAGGCTGCGCGATAGGACAGTGATCGTGACGGGCGCCTCCATGGGCATCGGCCGGGAGACGGCGCGCCTGTTCGCCCGCGCCGGGGCCAATGTGGTGTTGGCGTCGCGGAGTGCAGAGCGCTTGGCGCAGGTAGCCCAGGAGCTTCAGGCCTACCGCGGACGCTCCCTGGCGGTTCCCACCGACGTAACGGACGGCCAGGCGGTAGAGGCAATGGTGAAGAGGGCAGCCGAGGAGTTCGGCAGCGTGGACATCCTGGTGAATAACGCTGGCCTGGGCCTGCACGCCACCCTCGCTGAGGGGAGCATGGAGAACATCCGCTATCTGTTCGAGGTGAACGTGTTTGGCGCTCTCAACTGCATTCGGGCGGTGGTGCCATACATGAAGCAGCAGCGGCGAGGCCAGATCATCAACGTCTCTTCGCTGGCGGGGAAGATAGCGGCGCCCAATGAGGGGGCCTACGCCGCCACCAAGTTCGCCCTCACCGCCATCTCCGAGGCCCTGCGGCTGGAGCTTCTCGACCGCGGGATCACGGTCATCACCGTGTACCCTGGGCCAATCGAGACGCCGTTCCGAGAGAACGCCCTCAAGGAGATGGAGATGCCCGCCGCTTCTTCCCGGGTCGTGCGCAGCATACCGGCCGTGCGCGTGGCAGAGGCTATTGTCAAGGCTGCACGTGACGAACGGTCAGAGGTGTATGTCACCCGCTTCAATCGACTGGCCGTTGCGGTCAAGGGCATCTCGCCCGGCTTCATCGAGTGGGGGATGCGGCGCTTCTACGTGCGCGGTCGGGCCCACCGGAGGTAGCGCAGCAAAGTATAGAGCCTGCCTTCCGCCCACGTCGCCCGACCTCCTTGCCAACCCTCGCGGCTGCGAGTAGGATGGGGGGCAGCTATGAGCAAAGGTAGAGTCTAGTCGAGGCCGAGCGACAAGCCCATTACTCTAGCGCAACCGTAACGCTTGGGGAGCATCCCGCGCTGGGATTCTTGCCGGTCGGCGAAGCGGAGGAGACAGAGAAATGACGACCGCAAAACCTTTTGATCAGGGCCCCTATCTAATAGCGGCGGTCATTTGCGAGAAGATATTAGAGGAAAGGGATGGCGTCAAATCCGCGATCCGCATGGTGGACCGACTGACGCGCACAGTCGTGGAACCGTCTCCGCCTGCCCAGATGGAACCCTTTGAGTATGAGTTTGCCCTTCTCATCCGGTTCAAGGCGGGAGCCGCTCGGGGGGCCTATGAGCTCGTGGTTCGGCTGACAAAGCCCTCTGGTGAAAGCCCGCCCCCGATACGCGACACTCTACACTTCGAAGGGGAAGATGATCGGGGTGTCGATGTTAACGCCGGAATGCGAATCAAGTTCGATGAGACGGGGGTCTATTGGTTTGATGTCTACTTGGCGGATACGCGGATAACTCGCATTCCGTTCCGTGTGGTCTACACGCCGCGAGCCTCGTCAGTAGGGAGTTAGGCGAAGGAGTGTTCGAGGCGAACGTTGGTCACGGGTCCAAGGTCGCGCCAGTGCTCGGTGATTGTGGCTGACCCAATCGTCGCTTCATTCACGATCCCGCCTTGGACGAGCGCAGCAGCAGGAACAACTATAGTCTCCCCGATGCGAACCAGAGCCTCGACGCTTTGCCTGAATTCCTCCTCGGTGGTCAG
>JALHUG010000035.1 GCA_022866185.1 Dehalococcoidia bacterium | reverse complement strand
GGAAGGCCCGTCGTGCCGCTGGAGTAGGGCAGTATGGCCACGTCCTCGCGGGGGTTGATGGGCACCGGCCGGCATTCCTCCGAGACGCCACCCAGCAGCTCCGGCAGGTTGTCCATGGGCCAGACATTCCGCAGGCGGGGGAGATTCTGCCGTGCCGCCTCCACCGGGGCGGCCACGGGGCTGAAGACGAAGAGGGCGACGGCCTCGGCGTCGTCCAACTGGTGCTCGATCTCACGCTCACGGTAGAGGGGGTTGAGAGTGGTGACCGTGGCGCCAGCCAGGAGAGCACCGTGGAAGACGGAGGCGTAGTCGACGTGGTTCGGCGAGTAGATGCCTACCTTCTCGCCCTTCTCGATGCCGTGGTCCTGGAGGAACCGCGCCACCTTCCGGGCGGAGCTCCAGAGCTCCCGGTAGGTGCGCGTGGTGCCATCGGCAGAGATGAAGGCCGGCTTGTCGCCGAACTGCTCCGCCGACCGACGCACCAGCTCCGGCAGAGCAAACTCCTCGTAGGGGGCCTGGCTGGGCCAATATCCCGAGACAACCATGGCGCACTCTCCTTCAGACTCAGCCAAACAGGTGATGGCGCCAGCTTACACGCGTTCGTAGAGCTTGGCTCCCGATACGCCAGCCCGGGAAAGGTGCAAAGCCATCAAACGGTTGGCCTTAGCCCTGTTTCTCCTTGGCGCGCTCCCGCTCGATGAGCTCACGGCGGAGGATCTTGCCTGAGGCCGTCTTGGGAATCTCTGTAACGTACTCCACCTGGCGAATCTTCTTGTAGGGCGCTACTCTCTCGGCCACGAAGGCCATCAGCTCCTCGGGGCTGGCCTGGAAGCCCTCCCTGAGAATGACGAAAGCCTTGGGGATCTCGCCGCCCTCCAGGTCGCGCTTGGGGATGACCGCAGCGTCCAGGACGGCAGGGTGCTCGTGGAGGACGGCCTCCAGCTCGGCCGGGGCCACCTGGTAGCCCTTGTACTTGATCATCTCCTTCTTACGGTCGATGAGGTAGAGGTAGCCGTCCTCGTCCAGCCAACCGATGTCGCCGGTGAGTAGCCAACCGTCCTCGCTGAGGCACTCCCTCGTCTCCTCGGGGCGTTTCCAGTAGCCCTTCATCACCTGCGGGCCGCGCACGGCCAGCTCGCCCACCTCGCCGGCGGCCAGTTCCTGGCCAGTGGTCAGGCTCACGACCTTCTCGAAGGTATCGGCCATGGGCGGTCCGCAGGACTCCAGCTTGATTCGATCCAGCGGGTTGCTGTTGGTCATCGGGCTGGTCTCGGTCATTCCGTAGCCCTGCGTCACCAGGCAGCCGTAGATGGACTTCACGCGCGCCGCTACCTCCAGAGGCAGCGGCGCCGCCCCCGAGACCACTGCCCGCAGGGAAGAGGTGTCGAAACGGGACGGGTTCGGCACGTTGACCATAGCCAGGATCGCCGGCGGCGCCAGGTAGAGGTTGGTCACGCCGTGCTTGTCCACCAGTTGCATCATCTGCTCCACGTCGAACCGCATCATGACGACGATGGTGGCACCCGTAGAGAGGATCGTGCTCAAGAACACCGTCATCCCATAGATGTGGAAGAAGGGCAGCACACTGAGACAGACGCCGTCCGACGGTACCTGCTCGGTCGCCAGGCCCTGCTTGACGTTGGAGGTGATGTTGTAGTGAGTCAGCATGACGCCCTTGGGAAGGCCAGTTGTGCCGCTGGAGTAGGGCAGCACCGCCACATCCTCGCGGGCGTTGATGGTCACCGGTCGGTAATCCTCTGAGACGCCGCCCACCAGGCCCGGCAGGTCGTCGATGGGCCAGACGTGACGCAGACGGGGTAGCTTCTGGCGAGCCGCCTCCACCGGGGCGGCCATAGGGCTGAAGGTGAATATGGCTACGGCCTCGGCGTCATCCAACTGGTGCTCGATCTCACGCTCTCGGTAGAGGGGGTTGAGCGTGGTGACCGTGGCGCCAGCCAAGAGGATACCGTAGAAGACGGAGGCGTAGTCGACGTGGTTGGGCGAGAAGATGCCCACCTTGTCGCCCTTCTCGATGCCATGGTCCTGCAGGAAACGCGCCACCTTGCGGGCGTAGCTCCACACCTCGCGTCGGGTGCGGATGGTGCCATCGGCACCGATCAGGGCTGGCTTGTCAGGGAACTCCTCCGCCGACCGGCGCAACACCTCCGTAAGAGGGAACTCTTCGTAGGGGGCCTGGCTAGGCCAGTATCCCGAGACAATCATAGCGCATTCTCCTCCAGACTCAGCTAGGCAGGTGATGGCAACCCCACAGGGTTAGGCCCTCCCCGTACTACTTACATGGCCCCGACCCCGTGGCTGCAGACCTTCCCAGCCGGAAGGAGGTTTCGCCAGTGGCAAAGTCGGGAGAAAGCCTGGCAATCAGCTTAGACCCTTAAGTCTGCGTCGAATACATTTTGGCGGCAAAAGGCTTTGGGCGCAAGGGGTTACAGCCCTTGACGAGAAATAAGTAAGTACCTACTATTGCGGAGCCAGGATTGGCTACCGCTATAGGCATTCCCCACCGAGGCTATTCTTTGCTTGCTTCGTTGGAGCGCTATCGCTGGCTGGTCATCGGCCTGATGGCTGCGCCGCTGCTTATTGGCATCGGCGTCCTCGTCGATAGGCAATTGCAGGGCCCGCAGCCGCTGGTGATCAACTTAGGCGAAACGCCGCCGGCCTCCGAGATTCAGGTTTACGTCGCCGGCGCAGTGAGTCGTCCCGGCGTCTACTTCCTCAGCGACGGCGACCGCTGGATAGACGCCGTCGAGGCCGCCGGCGGCCCCAGCGCGGATGCAGACGTGGAGGCGATCAACCTCGCCCGCCGCCTGCAGGACGAGGGCCAGGTGCTGGTGCCTCGCCTGGGAGAGCAGGCAGCGCTGGGAGCCGCCCAGGCCCCGCAGGACGAGCTAATCAACATCAACAGCGCCCCCGCCGCCGTTCTCGATTCCCTGTCTGGCATCGGCGAGGTGCGCTCCCAGAACATCGTCGATTCCCGCGAACGCGACGGCCCCTTCTCTCGCATCGAGGAGCTAGTCGAGCGCAAGCTCATCCCCCAATCCGTGTTCGACCAGCTCCGCGAGCTGATCACTGTAGGGCCATGATCCTAGGCTATCTGGGCCTGTGCTGGCTGCTGGGGATGGGAGCGGCAGCCTTTGCCCAGGGCAGCCCCTGGGCGATAGCGGCCGCCGCCCTCTCGATGGCCAGCGTGCCGCTGGTTGCCCGCCGCTCTGCGGTCGCCGTCCTCTGGGCCGCAATGGCTGCTGGCCTGGTGGTGGGCGGCGCCTGGCTCTACCAGTCGAGCCTGCCATCGGCCGAGCCCCAGGGGATCGCCCGCTACAACGATGGCGCCGCCGTTCGCTTCCGCGCCGTCGTCTCGGGCGAGCCCGACGAGCGAGGCAGCTCGCTCCGGCTGCGCCTATCCGCCCGCGAGATGCTGGTCGACGGCCGCTGGCAGAGCACCTCCGGCGGCATTCTGATGCGCAGCGGCCTCTTCCCGCGCTACGACTACGGCGACCTGCTGGAGGTGAATGGCAAGCTGGAGACGCCGCCCGAGTTCAAGGACTTCGACTACCGCGACTACCTGGCGCGCCAGGGCATCGGCTCCATCGTCAACTACCCCAGGCTGTCTTTGCTTGCTACCGGCCAGGGCAATCCCGTCCAGGCCTGGGTCTACGATCTGCGCGGCGAGCTGTCCTCATCCCTGGAGGACGCCCTGCCGGAGCCAGAGGCAGCCCTGGCCCAGGGCATTCTCCTGGGCCGACGAGCCTCCCTGCCCGACGACCTACGGCAGGACCTCAACGCCACCAATACCTCCCACCTCGTCGCCGTCTCCGGCTACAACGTGACGCTGGTGGCGGGGCTGTTCATCGGCGGCCTGGCCTGGCTCATCGGCCGGCGGCCCGCTGCCTGGCTGGCGCTGCTGGCCATCATCGCCTACGCCGCGCTTGTGGGCGCCCAGCCGTCCGTCCAGCGAGCGGCGATCATGGGCGGGATGTACGTCGTGGCCATCGCCCTCGGTCGCCAGAGCGGTGCCCTGCAGGGGCTGGCGCTGGCAGGGGCCGGCATGACGGCCTTCGACCCGCTGCTGATGAAGGACATCTCTTTTCAGCTTAGCTTTGCCTCCACTATCGGCCTCTTCGTATTCGCGCCGGCCCTGCGGGCGCGCATGGAGGCGGTCCTGGCCGGCTGGAGCCCCGACCGCGAGCTGGCCGGCCCCCTGCGAGGAGTCACCGAGCTGCTGGCAATCACCCTGGCGGCCATCGCCTTCACCCTGCCGATCACCGCCGTCAACTTCCACCGCGTCTCCCTCGTCGCCATACCGGCCAACCTGCTGACCGTGCCCGCCTTCCCCGTGATCATGATCGCCGCCGCCCTGACAGCCGTCGGCGGGATGATCGCCACGCCCATCGGCACTTTCCTTGGCTGGCTAACCTGGTTCCCTGTGGCCTACCTCGTGCACGTGGTGCGACTGCTGGCCGACCTCCCCTTCGCCGCCGCATCAGTCGATGGCCTCACGACCAGCCACGCCCTGGCCTACTACGCCGCCCTCGCCGGCGTCGTCTGGCTGACCGCTCGCCGCCCAGCGAAGCTGAGCCTGCCCGCGCCGCCCGCCTGGGCCAGCGACCTCCTGTCGAGCCTGTCCCGCCCGCTCGCCGCCCTGCCGACCCTGGGCATCGCCATCGTGCTGGCGCTGGCCTCGGTTCTCGTCTGGCTGCTGATCCTCGGCTCGCCCGGCGACCGCCTGAGCGTCACCTTCCTCGACGTGGGCCAGGGCGACGCCATCCTCATTCGCAGCCCGGCCGGCCACAACATCCTGGTGGACGGCGGGCCCAGCGGCGAGGCGATAACCGCCGCGCTGGGCCGCCACCTGCCCTTCTGGGATCGCCACCTCCACCTGGTGGTGCTGACCCACCCCGACCAGGACCACCTGGCCGGCCTGGTGACCGTCCTCGAGCGCTACGACGTGGACCAGGTGCTGGCGCCCGCCCTGACCGACGATTCCCCCGCCGTCCGCGCCTGGCAGGAGGCCATCGCCGACAGGCATATCCCCCAGCGAGAGGCGTTCGCCGGCCAGTGGCTCGACCTGGGCGACGGCGCCAGGCTGTCGGTGGTCTATCCGCCGCCGGAGGCCGTGGCCACTGCCGAGGAGGACGACAGCTCGCTGGTGCTGAAGGTTAGCCAGGGGGAGGCCGCCTTCCTCCTGACAGGGGACATCGGGCCGGAGGGCGAAGCGAGCCTAGTGAGCAACCACGCCGACCTGCGGGCGCCGGTGCTGAAGGTGGCCCACCACGGCTCGCGCGCGTCCACCTCGACCGCCTTCCTAGCGGCGGTGGAGCCCCTGACGGCGGTCATCTCGGTGGGCGCGGACAACGGCTACGGCCTGCCAGCGCCCGAGACGCTCGACAGGCTGGCTCCCCGACCCGTCTTTCGCACCGACCGCCACGGCGACGTGGAGATGAGCACGGACGGGGAGAGGCTGTGGGTGAGGGTGGGGAGAGACGAGGAGTAGAAACGGGTTGGAGAACACCACGCGCATTCTCTGCGTCAAGGCGTCAGTTCCTTGACAGGCGGACGCGAGCCAGGTAGAATGCGCACCGTTCCAGGGACACTTCTCTGTAGGACATTCCCAGATATTCAGATAAGGTAGGCCAGACGATGGAAGAGGAAGCCCAGGACGTGTATGCGGATCAGCTCAGGGTGAGTACCAACCCTTACGGCGTGGCCATCACCTTCCTGCTTTCTGAACCTCATCCGGCCCCCGCCCGGCCGGTTGAGACGAGGAACCTAGCGACCGTCAGGATGAGCCTTGAGCATGCCAAGGTGATGGTAATGATCATGCGCAGGCAACTGAAACAATTTGAGGAGAACAACGGCGTCTCGATTCAGGTGCCTCTGGACGTGCTGAACCAACTCGGGCTGTCTCCTGAGGACTGGGAGAGGTTGAGTTAGCAGGCGGTGCCCGCCCCGCTGTCGTGGATTCGGCGCCTCGTTAGGCGCAGACAGTACCACATTGGGGACCACGCGGCTGTGGAGATGCTAGAGGACTCCGTCGGAACGAACGACCTCGAAGCCGCAATTCTGGGTCACCGTGCCGAGGTAATCGAGGATTATCCGGGCGACTCCAGGGGCTCCAGTTGCCTGATCCTTGGGTGGATCGACCCTACCTCGCCTCTCCATATTGTGGTAGGATATTCAGGGGGGAGACCTGACATAATCACAGTCTACCGACCGGATCCGCAACGATGGATTGACTTCAGACGGAGGCGATAGGTATGGCATGGCGTAGACACCGGTGCGGGGGCAGTCTAGTCCCCGGGACCGTCCTTCTAGAGTATGGCCTCGGTGGCATGATCTTTCACATTGAGGTTCCGGGCTTTGCCTGCAATAGGTGCGGCGAGCGTCTCATAGAGCCCGCTACGCTTGAAGCGGTGCGGGAGGGGAGCTTCCCGCATACGTTTCTCTACCGAAGTCAGTCGAGCTACGCAGACAAGACAGAGGTGCTCACCGCCGGATCCGTGGCAGCGACATAGCTCGCCGCGACTAGCCTCAGCCAGGTCCGCCCCTTTTTGCCAGCGCAGTGGCTGGCAGCAGGCGTCTTGTTGCGGTCTACCCTCGTGTTATACTTCCCCCTGGTGATCTCGCCATGACCACGCTTCGTCCCGACGGCCGCCAGCCTGACCAGATGCGCCCGGTGCGCATCACCCCCGGCTACCTGGCCCACGCCGAGGGCTCGGCCCTCATCGAGCTGGGGCAGACCATCGTCCTCTGCGCCGTCAGCACGGAGGACCGGCTGCCGCCCTTCCTGCGCGGCTCCGGCTCGGGCTGGGTCACCGCCGAGTACGGCATGCTCCCGCGCTCCACCCTGACCCGCAGCCCGCGCGAGGCCGCCCTGGGGCGGGTGGGCGCCCGCACCCACGAGATCCAGCGGCTCATCGGCCGCTCCCTGCGAGCGGTCACCAAGCTCGACCTCCTGGGCGAGCGCACCCTCACCGTCGACTGCGACGTCCTCCAGGCCGACGGCGGCACCCGCACGGCGGCCATCACCGGCGCCTACGTCGCCCTGCGCCAGGCGTGCGGGCTGCTGCTCCAGCGGGGCGACATCGCCTCCATGCCCCTGCGCTGCCCGGTGGCCGCCACCAGCGCCGGCGTGGTGGACGGCGTGCCGCTGCTCGACCTCTGCTACGACGAGGACGCCCGCGCGGAGGTGGACTTCAACGTGGTGATGACCGCCGACGGCGAGCTGGTGGAGGTGCAGGGCACGGGCGAGAGCCACCCCTTCACTCGCCAGGCGATGAACGAGCTGCTGGACCTGACGGAGAAGGGCATCCGCGGCCTGTTCGAGGCCCAGCGGAACGCCCTGGCCGCGGTCGGCATACTCGAGCCCTAGGCGTACTCCCCCAGGAACGTACCCCCAATGATGTGCACGTGGCCATGCTGCTGCGTCTGCATGGCGTCGAGGCCGAAGTTGGAGACCAGGCGGAAGCCGCCGGGGCAGTGCTCCTGGCCCATGCGCACGGCGATCTCACCCACTCGGCCCATGTCCTGCCACAGCTCCTCCTGCGTGACGTGGCGCTTGGGGATGGCCAGGAGCATCACGGGGACCCAGTGCAAGCGATTGCGGAACACCATCACCTCATCGTCCTCGTAAAGGATCTCCGGCTCCCCCTTGTGGGCAACGAGTTGGCAAAAGGTACAACCGAAGCGCACGCTGGGCCCCCTGTTCGAAGCGTCTCTCTGTTGCTTGCGCCCGCCTGCCGGCATCAATCGGCAGAGGTAGGGTCATTCTAGCGGGCCAAGACTGGCAGGATCAACGGCGCAAATCCTTTACTGAAGGGTGCAGTGTTTCAAGAGGTGTGAGAGATCTGGGCCCGTGGTAGGCGGTTCACAGCATACAGCAAGGGCGTACCAAAGCTCAGAGCGGAGTGCAGGCGTTTGGCAGGGTAAGCTGGTAGCGACCTTCAGGCAGATACATCAAGCCCATTTGGGCGCGCTCCCCGGGCAGAGCCTTAGAATAGCGCCGCCAATGGGGTTTCGGCCTGCGAGGACGGGGAATGAGGGCTCCCGCACGACGTAGAACTCTGTAGACGCTGGAGAGGCTGCAAGAGATGACGCCGGCCTTCTTCAGCCCACCAGCGAGAGAAGGTAGAGTAGTGCGCATCTGCTGCCTGGCAGAAGCTGCGCGCGCTGAGCCCCGGGTACTGACGGCGTGCATACTCAAACGAGGCGATGTAGGCAGCTCTTGCCTGAACGGGCCGGGGTGTGCCAGTCTCTTGAAACACCTCACAGCTTGTCAGGCGGGGGTTGATCGTGTTAGGATAGAAGTAGGTTAACGTTCCGGCGTCGGCATCCGACGAGGGCAAAGCCCCAAAGCGAGAGTCGCTCGATGACCGAGGCTTAACCGAGATTAGCGAAGGAGGTCATCGAGTGGCCTTTGAGGACAAAACCTTAGTTTGCGCCGATTGCGGCGCTGAGTTCGCCTTCTCAGCAGAGGACCAGGAGTTCCACGCTGGCAGAGGGTATCAGGACCCCAAGCGCTGTCCCACCTGCCGTCAGGCCAGACGGGCCGAGCGCGGCGGCGGGGGCGGCGGGGGCGGCGGCTACGGGCGCGACCGCGGCGAGCGCGTCATGCACGACGCCGTGTGCAGCAGTTGCGGTGCCCAGACGCAGGTCCCCTTCGAACCGAGGCTGGACAAGCCAGTCTACTGCGACGATTGCTTCAGCAAGCAAAGAGCTAGCCGTCCCCGTTGGTAACAATCCCCGCGTAGGATAGCTCCACAGGCAGGAGGTCGCTGATGGTCACAGTGACGGAGCATGCTGCCCAGCTTCTGAAAGAGATTCAGGACGGGCACGAAGAGAGTGCCACCAAGGTCCTGCGGCTGGTGAGCCGAGACGATTGCTTCGAGTTCGCCTTCGATGAGCGCCGCGAGGGCGACCAGATCGTCCAGAACGGCGCCGCCGCCGTTCTGCTGGTGGCGACCGATGTGGCTGATCTCCTGGGGGATGCCACCATCGATTGCCAGGACACCCCCAGCGGCCCGTGCTTCACCCTCAGCGCCCCGGAGGAATCTACAGACTAGCCACAGAACGCCCGCTATCCTCTAGAGCCCCTCTAATAATCCTCACCCACTCGCCCCTGCCGGTCGGGGGAGAGGTCTGGGCTTTGGCTTGTTTTCCCTGCTATCATATGCCCGACTCGATCCACAGCGCGCGAGGAGGGCAAGATGCCGGGGCCCCTGCAAGGAATCAGAGTCCTCGATCTCACCTGGGTGCTGGCTGGGCCCTTCGCCAGCATGATCCTGAGCGATCTGGGGGCGGACGTCATCAAGGTGGAGCGCCCCCCCTACGGCGATGTCGCGCGCACCACCGGCCCGATCGTGAACGGGGAGAGCTGCTACTTCTTCAGCATCAACCGCGGCAAGAAGAGCATCTGCCTTGACCTGAAGGCGGAACGGGGCAGGGAGATCTTCCTGCGCCTGGTGGACGTATCCGACGTGCTGATGGAGAACTTCACGCCGGGCACCATGGACAAGCTGGGCTTAGGCTACGCCGTCCTCCAGAAACGCAACCCTCGCCTCATCTACGCCGCTACCTCCGGCTTCGGCCAGACGGGGCCCGAACGCCTGCGGCCGGCCCTGGACATCGTGGTGCAGGGGATGGGCGGCGTCATGAGCATCACCGGCGAGCCCGACGGCCCGCCGCTACGGCCTGGCCTCTCCCTGGGCGACATCGCCGCCGGCCTGTACACCGCCATCGGCGTCGTGGCCGCCCTGCACGAGCGGGAGAGGAGCGGTCAGGGCCAGATGATCGACATCGCCATGCTGGATTGCCAGGTCGCCATCTTGGAGAACGCCTTCATCCGTTACTTTGCCACCGGCGAGCTGCCCAAGCCCATCGGCACCCGCCATCCGCTGGCCACCCCCTTCCAGGCCTTCCCCACCAGCGACGGCTGGATCGTCCTCGCCCTGAGCTGGGGGGTAGAGAATCAGTGGGAGCTGTTCTGCGCTACCATCGGCCGGGTGGACCTAATCGACGACCCTCGCTTCGACACCGGCGCCCTACGCACTGAGCACCACGCCGAGCTGGAGCCCATCCTCAACGAGGCCATGCGCCAGAAGACCGCCAGCGAATGGCTGCGAGAGTTCGATGCCATCGGCCTGCCCTGCGGGCCCCTGAACAACATCGCTCAGGCCGCCGAGCAGCCGCAGGTCGTGGCCCGCCGCATGCTGGTGGAGGTGGAGCACCCCCGCATCGGCCGCCTCAAGCTGCCCGATACGCCGGTCAAGCTCTCCCGCACGCCGGGCGGCATCAAGGGGCCATCGCCGGCATTGGGGCAGGACACCTACGAGGTGCTTTCGTCGCTGCTAGGGCTTTCGGCGGAGGAGTTGGCCGAGCTCGCAGCGGCGGGCGTAATCGTCAGCCCGCGGCCCTGATGAAATGCGATGCCGAGTGTGCTCTATGCCCGCGCGGGGATGAACAGGCGATGGGCTTTCTCGAAGGATTCGAGAGTGAGGGCGGGCTCGGCATCGTCGTACCTGGCGCTCTCCACAACGATATCCAGCAGGTCACGAGCGTAGGAGGCCCGTGGTTTGGCGGTGTCGTCCTCGTACAGCCGTTGAACGATGTATTGCAGGGTTTCGTCAGTGACTGTGATAGAGCGCTCCTCGCATACCCGTCGCAAAATCTCGCGAAACTCGGCGGGACCTGGGTTGGGGATCTCCACCTTGTAGAGGATTCGCCGCAGGAAGGGCTGCTCGAGAAGAAGCTCTACCTTGAGATTGGTGGCGAAAAGGAGATGAACGTCGAAAGGTACG
>JALHUG010000307.1 GCA_022866185.1 Dehalococcoidia bacterium | reverse complement strand
ATGGCGGAGGCGCTACAAACGGCCATCGCCTCCCGCGAGCGGGTGCGCATCTACACGCCGGTGGGTGATCTCATCCCGGGCATGGGCTATCTGGTGCGACGCCTGCTCGAGAATGCCTCCAGCCAGTCCTGGCTCTTCGAGCTGTTCGAGGAGAGGGCGCCCACCTCCGAGCTGCTGGCCCCGCCCGGCGTGGCGCCGCCCGCGGGACCACCCTCAACGACCATCCCTCGCGTCCGGCTGTCCGACGCCCCTGCCACGTTCCGCAACGTGCCCGATACCCCCTTCCATAAGCCGCAGGCGTGGCAGGAGTTCGCCGCTGCCCTCCAACAGTTCAGGGGACGCCTTCCCGACACCTGCGGCCCGCTCGTCGCCGGCGAGTACGTCAACAGCGCGAAGCGGCAGCCGAGCGTGAACCCGGCCCGCCCGGACGAGGTCATCTGCGACGTGGGACTGGCGGATATCGACCTCACACGGCAAGCGATCGAAGCCGCCAAACAGGCGTTCCCAGCCTGGCGAGACCGGCCGGCAAGAGAGCGGGCACAGGTCTTGTTCGATGCGGCAGCCATCATGCGGCGCGAGCGCCACGAGCTGGCTGCCATCGAGATTCTGGAAGAGGCCAAGCCCTGGCGGGAGGCCGACGCCGATGTCTGCGAGGCCATCGACTACATCGAGTACTACGCGCGCGAGGGGCTCGCTGTGGGTAGCCCCCTGGCACTGCCCTCCGTGCCCGGAGAGTACAACGACTACCGCTATCAGCCCCGCGGCGTGGCGGCGATCATCGCCCCCTGGAATTTCCCGCTGGCTATCCCCTGCGGCATGATGACGGCGGCGCTCGTGGCCGGGAACACTACCATCCTCAAGCCGGCAGGACCGGCGCCGCTGATTGCCGCCCGCCTCGTCGACATCCTCTGCCGCGCGGGAGCACCGCCTGGGACGGTCCAGTTCCTGCCGGGGCCCGGCAGCGCGGTGGGCGCCACGCTGGTGGAGCATCCTGACGTGGGCCTGATCGCCTTCACCGGCAGCCGCGAGGTGGGGCTGTGGCTTGTGGAGAAGGCCGGACAGACGAAGGAGGGTCAGAGAGGGATCAAGAAGGTCATCGCCGAGATGGGCGGCAAGAACGCCATCATCGTCGACGATGATGCCGACCTCAACCAGGCCGTCCTGGGGATCGTGAGGAGCGCGTTCGGCTACGCCGGCCAGAAGTGCAGCGCCTGCAGCCGCGTCATCGCCCTGGATGCCATCTACGATCGCCTCGTCCCAAGGATTGTCGAGGCGACGCGCAGCCTGCGTGTCGGCCCGCCCGAAGACCCCGCCACCTTTGTGCCGCCGGTCATCACGGCCGAGGCCAAGGCCGGAATCGAACGCTATATCCAGATCGGTCGCGGTGAGGCGCCCGTCCTATTCGAGGGCACAGCCCCTCAGGACGGAGGCTTCTACGTGGCCCCCATCGTGTTCGGCGAGGTGAACCGGAACGCCGTCATCGCCCAGGAGGAGATCTTCGGCCCGGTGCTGGCCGTGCTGCGCGCCTCGACGATAGAGGAAGCGATCGACATCGCCGTCGACACGCCATATGCCCTCACCGGAGGCTTCTTCAGCCGCAGCGGCGCCCACATCGAGCTGGCGCGTCAGCAGTTCCGCGTCGGCAACCTGTACATCAATCGCGGCTGCACCGGCGCCATGGTGGCGCGCCAGCCGTTCGGGGGCTTCGCGATGTCGGGCATCGGCTCCAAGGCCGGTGGGCCCGACTACCTCAGGCAGTTCATGGAGCCACGCACCGTGACCGAGAACACGATGCGGCACGGCTTCGCCCCCACCCAGAAGCCGCCGCAGCCGAACCCCTAGCCCAAGCCTTCCGTGGCCCTTGCGTAGCGCGCAGGTTCGACTAGCCACCGCGCGCTGCTGGCTGCATTGGTCGGCTGCAGGAGGAGGTACGAGTTGACCAAAGAGGAACACTACCGAAAGCTAGAGCGGATGTATGCCTCTGCGCCGACGAACAAGTATCACGCCCCGACGATGCGAGTGAGCGAGGGGCGCGCGGAGGTGACCATCCCGATGCGCCCGGATTTCTTTCACGCAGCCGGCGCCGCTCATGGCTACCTGTACTTCAAGGCCCTCGATGATGCCGCCTTCTTCGCGGTCAACTCCCTGATGGGCGACGTTTTTGCCCTAACCGTCTCGTTCAACCTATACCTGACTCGCCCTATTTCGGAAGGCGAAATGAGAGCGACCGGTCGAGTCGTCCACCGCTCCCGACGGTTCTTCATAGCGGAGGCTGAGGTCATGGATTCGGATGGCCGGGAAATCGCCCGCGGCAGTGGCATCTTCATGCCGACCACCATCCCGCTCTCGCCAGACGTTGGCTATGAATAGAAGCAGTCTCAACAATGGCTTGCCACCCCCGCCTGAAGGCGTTCAACTATTTAGATTCACCTCTGCGGGATAAATCCCGCAGCTTCCCCAAAGCTGAGGGTTTCTCCGCCAGAGGCGGATCCGCCTTCGGCGGAAACCCTCAGGGGTGTTCCTATTTTCTTGATCGCCATAAGGCGGGGGCATGGATGCCGCCCCGTTTACGGGGCGGTGTGGAGAAAATCTTGAAGCGGCTTCTAGTCCTCTTGGGCCTGGGCGTTATCTTTCTGGGGACGGCTCTCTCCCCCACCGCCTCCGCTCAGGGCGGCCTGGAGGTCACGGCCGCCGATGTGGCGAACAGTTTCCCCGAGGAGGTGGTGTTCCGCCTCTCGGCTCACAGCGAGGCCACCATTCAGGCAGTGACCCTCCACTACCAGATCCTGATCGACGGCGTCATGGCCTACGGCCGGCCAGATTTCACCCCCGCCGAGCGCGTGCAGGTGGACTTTCACCTCAAGGGGAACGACCTGCCCCGCAGCTACCTGGCCCCCGGCGCCCATATCGACTACGTCTGGGAGATCGAGGACGCCGCCGGCAATAAGCTGAGCACAGAGCTAGCTACCTTCGTCTATGAGGACACCCGCTTCTCCTGGAAAAGCGACAGCGATGGCGATGTCAGCGTCTACTGGTACACCGGCAGCGGCTCCGCCGCCGAATCGTCCCTAGAGGTGGCGCGGGACACGCTGGACGAGATGTCGGCGCTCTTGGGCGCGACCGTTGACTATCCAGTGAAGGTATGGATCTACGATAGCTACGAGGACATGCTGCCCGCCCTGCCGCGGCGCAGCGAGGCTCTCGAACGGCAGGTGGTCGTCGCTGGCGAGCTGGTGTCGTCGGATACGGTCCTCATGCAAGGCGAAGGCGCTGGTGACACCCTTCGCCACGAGCTGACCCACATCGTGACCCGTGTGGCCGGCGAGGGCCCCTACGGCGGTCTGCCCGCCTGGCTGGACGAGGGGACGGCCATGTACGCCCAGTCGGCGCCCGGCGAGGGTTTCACCTCAGCCCTGGACCAGGCCGTGAAGCGCGATCGCCTGCTCTCCGTTCGCTCGATGACCGCCCCCACTGGTGACGCCAGCAAGGTAACTCTCTTCTACGGCCAGGCCTGGAGCCTGGTGAGCTTCCTGGTCGACACCTACGGGCCGACGAAGTTCGCCGAGCTGTTCGCCACGTTCAAAGAGGGAAGCACTGTCGACAAGGCCCTCCTGGCAGTCTACGGCTTCGACCAGGGTGGCCTGGAGGACGCCTGGCGCGCCAGTCTCGACCTGACGCCGCGCCAGACCCCTGCGGCCACTCGTACCGTCACCCCCGCTGCCACCCTCACCCCGGCTCAGCCCTCGCCAACGTCTGCCGGGCCGCAAGAAGGGGCCGGCGAGGACGCGTTCCCTTGGGGCACGGCGGTCGCCCTGGGCGCTGCGGGCTTTGCTCTTGTCGGCGTGAGTTTGGGCGGCGGCCTCTTGCTGGCTGGCCGGCTGCGGCGGCGGTAGGGCAGGATGATCTTGCCGCCAGCGGGCGCGCCGCTGGTCTGGGATGCCGGCGTGACCGGCCCCGTCTCCGGCGTCGCTGTCACCTCCGTCAGAAGCGTCGGCTGCATGACCCGCTCGATGATGTCCATCAGGGCGTCGGCGGGCACAGCGCCGGCAAAGCTCATCTTGTCATCCCCGCCGGAGGCGGGTCCGCCTCCAGCGGAGATGACGGTGGCGGGGACGGCGCGCACCTTGTAGCGCTGGCTCAGCTCGGGGAACTCGCTTGCCTCGATCACCTCCGCCCCGATGCGGGGGCTTTCCAGGGCCAGGTGATAGGCCAGGCGGGCCATCTGAGGGCAGTGGGGGCAGGCGGGCGTGACGAACACCTGAATGCGCACATCATGCTTTAGCTTGCGCAGCCGCTTGCGCACCTTATCGCTCAGGTGGCTGGTGCCGCGCGATATGTCCACGATGGTCTCGATCAGGGTGATGAACTCGTAGCCGCCAGGGAGGCCGTAGTACTTCAGACAGCGGCCGTCGCCGCCGTGGAGGACGATGGCCGGTATCCTCTCCACCTGGTACTGAGCGACCGCCTGCTTGTCCTCCTCGAAGAAGTGCTGGCGCAGACTGATCAGGTCGGTGAGGGCGGCCAGCTCCTCCAGCATCTGGCGGGTGGGTTTGCAGTACTGGCAGGGCTGGCGACCGGGGACGAGCAGGGAGGTCTCCTTCTGGGTGAAGAAATCGATCCGGACGCGGCTGGCCAGCTCGCGGCTGAACTTCTCTCGCAGAAACCCCTGCTCCTTAAGGGGTATCAACGGGCTTTCCCTTGTCCGCTCCCTGGCGCGTCTTGCGCCAGACTAAATAGAGGCGCTGAAGGGCAGTGAGGTTGGCGAGGACAGCCAGGATCCAGAGGGCGATCCTCACCTGGTCGATCATGCAGCCGAGGCCGATGACGATCACCCTCTCGGCGCGGGTGAAAATCCCTTCCTTTATCGACAGCCCCAGGATCTCGCCGCGAGCCCTGATGTAGCTCACCAGCATGGAGCCGGCCAGGGCGGCGAAGGCCAGGAGCGACTCTTCGCGGGCATCACGGCCAGCGTAGTAGTAGAGGAGGCCGAAGAGAACAGCCGCCTCCGAGACGCGATCCATTACGGAGTCGAAGACGGCTCCGAAGCGGGTGACCTGGCCGGTGGCTCGGGCTAGGGCGCCGTCGAGGATGTCCAGCGCCCCCGCTGCCAGCACAACGATTCCGCCCGCCAGGAACTGGCCACGGGCCAGCAGGACGGCCGCGCCCGCGCTTCCCAGGACGCCTGCCAGCGTGAGGGCGTTCGGGCTGATGTGAGCCTTGGCCAGCAGGAAGACGATGGGGTCGGTGATGCGGCGGGGGACGGAGTGGGGCAGGAGAGAGAACATCCCTTCCCCTACCTGCTCTCAGGGGTCATGGCGCCCTTTCCCTCTGCCGCCCGCTGGTAGGAGGAGAGGACCTGCTGGGAGATGTGGGGCCAATCGAAGCCTTGGGCCTTGCTCTGGCCCTTGCGGCTCATCTCCTGGCGGCGGTCGGGATCGTTCAGGAGCT
>JALHUG010000306.1 GCA_022866185.1 Dehalococcoidia bacterium | reverse complement strand
TACGTGATGAACGCCGACGGTTCTGGCCAGACCAAGCTCACTGACGACCCCGCCGACGATTTTGTTCCCGTCTGGTCGCCCGACGCTGGCCGCATCGCCTTCATGTCCGACCGCGACGGCAATCTCGAGGTCTACGTGATGAACGCCGACGGCTCCGGCCAGACCAACCTTACCAACAACGCCGCCACGGACGCCTTCTCTGCCTGGTCGCCCGATGGCACCCGCATCGCCTTCGCCTCCGACCGCGACGGCAACTACGAGACTTACGTGATGAACGCCGACGGCTCGGGTCAGACCAACCTCACCAACAACCCCGCCATGGACGCTTCCCCCGTCTGGTTGCCATAGGGGGCGGGCGCAACGCCTTCGTCTCCGAGCGCGATGGCAACGACGAGGTCTACGTGATGAACGCCGACGGCTCCGGCCAGACCAACCTCACCGAGGACCCTGCTACAGACTGGTTCCCCGCCTGGTCGCCGTAGGGGGGCGGGCCCCCAGCGGCTCGCCCTTCTCCTTGCCTGCACCTAGTGCCCGTGTGTATACTCTAGCCATCCAACGCAGCGAGAGGGATCGGATTGATCAGGGTTGGCATCATCAACGTGACCGGCTACGCCGGCGCCGAGCTGGCCCGCCTGCTCTACCTGCACCCGGAGGCAGAGGTCACCTCGGTCAGCGGGCGCAGCGCGGCAGGCAAGCCGCTAGCGGAGGTCTTCCCCCACCTTTGGCCGCTGGACCTGAAGATCAGCAGCGAGCTGGACGAGGTGGACTTCGTCTTCTCCGCCCTGCCCCACGGGGCCAGCGCCGAGGCGGTGGTGCCGCTGGTGCGCAAGGGCCTGCCGGTGGTCGACATAAGCGCTGACTTCCGCCTGAGCGATGCTGCCGAGTACCAGCGCTGGTATGGCGTGACTCATCCGGCGCCGGAGCTGCTGCCGAAGGCCGTGTACGGCCTGGCGGAGCTGAACCGGCCGGCCGTCCGGGAGGCGCGGCTGGTGGCCAACCCCGGCTGCTACCCGACGGGGGCGCTGCTGGCCCTGGCGCCGGCGGTTAAGGGGGGCATCATCGAGCCTGATATCGTGATCGATGCCAAGTCGGGCATATCCGGGGCGGGCCGCAGCCTGGGGCTCAGCTACCACTACGCCGAGGCCAACGAGAGCGTGGCCGCCTATGCCATGGAGGGCCATCGCCACCTGCCCGAGATAGCCCAGGAGCTGGGGCGGCTCTGGTCGAAGGCCGAGGCCTCGCTGCGGGTTACCTTCCAGCCGCATCTCGTCCCCATGACCCGCGGCATCCTCACCACCTGCTACGCGCCCGTGGCCGATGGACGGGCGTTAACCAAAGCAGGGGTGCACGCACTGTACGAGGACTTCTACAAGGACGATCCCTTCGTGCGGGTGACCGCCGAGCCGCCTCAGACCAAGCACACCTGGGGCAACAACCTTTGCCTGATCTATCCCATGGTGGACAGGCGGGCGGACCGCCTGGTGGTGGTGAGCTGCATCGACAATCTGGTGAAGGGAGCGGCTGGCCAGGCCATCCAGAACATGAACCTGATGCTGGGCTTCCCCGAGGCCGCTGGCCTCGACCTGCCCGCTGTCTACCCGTGAGCCGATCGGGTCGGGCCTCTCGACGATGAGTTCGGAGATTGTAGTCATTCCCCAGGGGGGCGTCGCCAGCGTTCGCGGCTTTCTGGCCGGCGCCGTCCGTGCGGGCATCAAAGAGGGCGTCGACAGGCTGGACCTGGGCATCCTCTACTCGCAGCAGCCCTGCGCGGCGGCCGGCGTTTTCACCAGCAATCGGGTGAAGGCAGCGCCCATCCTCCTCTGCCAGAAACACCTGGCCGACGGGCGGGCTCAGGCCATCGTGGCCAACAGCGGCTGCGCCAACGCCTGCACGGGCGAGGATGGCCTGCGGCAAGCCTACGAGATGGCCGAACTGACCGCTGCCAAGCTGGCGATCCAGCCCGAGGATGTGCTGGTGGCCAGCACCGGCGTCATCGGCAGTTTCCTGCCCATGGACAGGGTTCGCTCGGCCATCGGCGAGATTGTGCTTTCCAGCAAGGGAGGCGACGACCTGGCCCGGGCTATCATGACCACCGACACCGTACCGAAGCAGATCGCCGTCCGTTTCGATTGCCAGGGGAGTCGCTACACCGTGGGTGGGGTGGCCAAGGGGGCGGGGATGATCCATCCCCACCTGGCTACCATGCTGTGCTTTCTCACCACCGACGCGCCCGCTGGCCAGGGCTTCCTGGACGCCGCCCTGCGGCGGGCAGTGGATGTCTCTTTCAACATGATCACCATCGACGGCGACAGCAGCACCAACGACATGGTGGTGGTGCTGGCCAACGGCCTGGCGGCAGGGGAGCCGCTCGATGCCCAGCATCCGGCGGCGGAGGCTTTCTGCGATGCCCTGGCCCAGGTTTGCACTTACCTGGCCAAGGCCATCTGCCGCGATGCTGAGGGGGCCACCAAGCTGATCGAGGTGCGGGTGGAAGGGGCGGCTAGCGACGCCGATGCCCGCCTAGCGGCTCGGGGAGTGGCCGGCTCGCTGTTGGTCAAGACTGCGGTCTATGGGGAGGACCTCAACTGGGGGCGCATCCTGGCTGCCCTCGGCGGCAGCGGTGCCGACATGTCTGAGGACAAGACTACCCTCTACCTGGGCGGCGTTTGCCTCTATCGGTCGGGCCGTCCCCTGGACTACGATGAGAGAGCCGCTCGCGCTGCTCTGGCAGGGGCAGAGGTGGAGCTGCGGCTGGAGCTGGGCCTGGGCGAGGGCGTGGCCACCGCCTGGGGCTGTGACATCACCGAGGAGTATGTGCGCCTGAACAGCGCCTACACAACGTGAGATGAGCGAATCGCCGATCATTGTGGTGAAGATTGGTGGCAGCACCCTAGGCAGCCACGACACCACCCTGGAGGACCTGGTGGCGCTGCAGCGGGAGGGCTGGCGTTCGGCTGTGGTGCACGGCGGCGGTGCCGCGATAAGCGAGTGGCTGGACGCTCGCGCTACCCCGACTCGCTTCGTGCGCGGCCTGCGGGTCACCGACGCTGAATCCCTGCAGGTGGTGGTGGCGGTGCTGGCTGGCCTGATCAACAAGGAGCTGGTGGCGGCCATCAGCGCTCTGGGCGGCCAGGCCATCGGCCTTTCGGGGGCTGACGGGGGCCTGCTCCGCGTTAGCCAGCTAGACCCTGAGCTGGGCTACGTTGGCCAGATCGAGCGGGTGGACAGCGACATGCTTGTACGGCTACTCGATGCGGGCTACCTGCCTGTCGTCGCCCCCGTGGGCATCCTGTGGGAGAACCAGAGGCTCCAGAGCCAGATCATGAACATCAACGCCGATACGGTGGCCGGCGAGATGGCCTTCGCCCTGGCCGCGCAGTGGCTGGTCTTCCTGACCGACGTGGCGGGCGTCAGCGGCAGCGACGGCGGCTCGCTGGCTCACCTGTCCTGCCAGGAGGCGACGGCCCTCATCGACCAGGAGACGGTCTCCGGCGGCATGATACCCAAGGTGGAGGCCTGCCTGCGGGCCTGCCAGGGGCGCACGCGCACGGCCATCATCGACGGTCGCCAGCCGCATGCCCTCCTGGCGGCGGTTCAGCAAGGCCGGTTCCTGGGAACGACCATCAGTGCGAGCGAGGAGGGGCCATGACCGACTGGCAGCAACTGGAGAAACGCTACCTCTTCGCCACCGGCACGCGCCAGCCAGTGACCCTGGTGCGCGGCCAGGGCGTGCGCGTCTGGGACGACCAGGGGCGGGAGTATCTGGACTTCGTGGCGGGGATCGCCTCCGTGAGCCTGGGCCACTCTCATCCCGTGGTCGTATCGGCTTTGGCCGAGCAGGCCGGCGTCCTCATGCACGTTTCCAACCTTGCGTACAGCGTCCCTCAGGTTCGCCTGGCTCAGCTCCTGGTGGAGAATAGCTGTCTGGATCGCGTCTTCTTCTGCAACAGCGGCGCCGAGGCCGTCGAGGGGGCCATCAAGCTGGCGCGCAAGTGGGGCAAGGAGAAGAGGGACGGCGCCTATGAGGTCATCTGCACCGACAACGCCTTCCACGGCCGGACGTTGGCCACGGTTACCGCCAGCGGCACCGATAAGTACAAGCTGCCCTTCGCGCCCCTGCCTCCGGGCTTCGTCCACGTGCCCTACAACGACGTGGAGGCCATCCGCAAGGCCACCAGCGCCAGGACCTGCGCCGTCCTCCTGGAGCCCATCCAGGGCGAGGGCGGCGTCAACGTCCCCAGCGATGACGACCTGCGCCAGGTGCGCGCCTGGTGCGATGAGGCGGGCATCCTGCTGATCTTGGACGAGATTCAGACGGGCGTCGGGCGTACGGGCAGCCTGTTCGCCTACCAGCAGTGCGGTGCCGAGCCCGATATCATGGCCTTGGCCAAGGGCCTGGCCGGCGGCGTGCCCATCGGTGCCTTCCT
>JALHUG010000305.1 GCA_022866185.1 Dehalococcoidia bacterium | reverse complement strand
GTTTGGCCGACCTTGACCATCCCGAGGTTCACTACCCCCGAACTGGCCTGAAGACGGTCGTCTGTCAGGTCAGGTTTAATCCCATTCTTAAGATCGGGCAGCAGCTTCCGGCAGAGTTCCAGGACCTGGTGCGGCACGCGTTCCCTCAATTCTTCCAGGAGGAGAGTGCCGAGTTTCGCATCGCACCCGGAGCCTTGGAAGCTGTTCCATCCACATCACTCGTTTGGCGCTTCAGGAGCGACGACGGGAGTTGGACCGCGGGCCTCGCCTCCGGCTCCCTAAGCCTTGAAACGACGCAATACAGGGACTTTGGAGATTTTGAGTCTCGCTTCCGCATCGTTGAACAGGCCCTAGAATCTGTCTACGGACTTGATCACTACGTCCGGGTCGGGCTCCGCTACATCAACATCTTCACCCCAGATGAGTTTCCTGGCCGATGGTCGGACAAGTTCAACCCCACGCTGGTCGGGCCAATGGCTGATCCTATTCTGGGAAGCAAAGTGAGGGAAAGCCGACAGGCTTTCATTTTGGCTCACGAGGACTGGACGATCCGTGTGAGTCATGGCACAGAGAACGATCACTACCGTCTAGACATAGATCACGCCACAGAAGTTCGGGTCGACGCGAAAGATGTGTTGGAACGCCTTAGGGACTTCAACGGCCGCATCTACCAGGTCTTCCGCTGGGCCATTTCGGACGAGCTGCGCGGGGAGATGGAGGGAAAGGCTCATGAATGAATGGCTACCCGTGAAGGCCACGGACACCCTCGACGAGATGTGCGGCACTACCCGGCGCAGGGCTGCCCGACTGCTGCACGTCGACGCGGTTGGCTCGGGGCAGGCTCGCGTATCTGTCGAATGGGCCCCGCACATAACCTTTGAACACCCCGCCACCTTCACCGAGGCCGAGGCGAGAGAGGAGTTTCTTCAGTTGGCGGCGCGCCTAGCACGCTCTCGATGCCTGATGATCATTGGAAGCCTCCCTGAAGAGGTGGTCCCGGTCGTTCTGCCGCAATTGCAGGAAATGGCCGAATACGAGGTACGCATGTGGCAGGTCCGCGAGGAACTCCCGGGCCCAGACATCCACGAAAGCTGGCTGTCGCTTCCCATCACAGCGTGAGTCAACGCTATAGGTCGCCTGCTCGGGGACTGATTGAACAGACAGCGATTCTGCGCAATGTTGACTTGCCGGAGGTTCATTTCAGGACAGGCCAGGTGGCCACGGCAGCCTTCACGACGTACCCCTGGCTGATCGTGCTGAATCAGGAGTGCGACCTCTGGTTTCACCACTTGGCACGGGCTGGCGAGCCATCGCGAGCCGGTGGCAGTCCCGTCAAGAAGGACAAGCTCCTGCGAACCATCTTGCTCTGTCCGGCGTTCCCTCAAGACCATGTCCTTGCCGGGATATATATACAAGACGCGACAAAGTGGAGCGGGAATGAGAAGCGAACGCTGGAGCAGAATCGACATGAGCGGTACCATTCTCTCCCGGCGGAGGGACCGATCACGGAGCCTCTGATGCTGGACTTCAAGCTGATTGTCGCCGCCCATCCTGACTACCTTCAGCAATGGGTAGAAGAACACCCACAAAACGTCGTTGCTGTGCTCTGCCCTCCTTATCGGGACCGCTTGACGCAACGGTTCGTCAGCTACTTCGGGCGCATAGCTGAGCCTGAGGAGGGATAAGGGCGCCACATGCCGCAGGGAGGGTCCATTGCCAGGTGGGCGCTCCCTCCCCCAGCAGCGTAACCGCCGCGCCCGTCGGCGAAAGATGCCAGCCTTTGTGGACTGCTAGAACCGCCGCCGCTACCGCCGCAAAACTGCCCAAAGAGCCTGAAGACCGCTGATGACCAAGGAAGCGAGGCGCAGGAGGCGATGACGATGCTCGTGAACACGGAGACCATCTCGCTCAGGACGGAAGGCTTTTGCCATCTGGTCGACATCACGGCAATGACCCAGGAAAAGGTGCGACAATCCGGCATGACCCAAGGGCTGGCCGTCGTCTTCGTCCCAGGGTCGACCGGTGCCGTGCTCACGATAGAGTTCGAGGACGGGCTGGTGCACGACTTTGAGCAACTGATGGAGCGGCTGGTGCCTCGGAACATCCCCTACGACCATGACCGGCGCTGGGGCGATGGGAACGGCTTCTCCCACATTCGCGCCGCCCTGATGGGCGCCTCGGCGGTCGTGCCGGTGGTAGGCGGAAGGCTGGCGCTGGGAACGTGGCAACAGCTATTATTCGTTGACTTCGATAATCGGGAGCGCCAGCGGACCGTCATTGTGCAGCTCCTGGGCGAACGAGGCTGACCAAGTTCAGAATGCGGCCTCCCCCGGCCCGATATCCTACCGCTTGCTCGCGATGAAGTCCCGTATGTAAGAGTTGACCAGCCCCGGCTTCTCGTGGATGACCCAGTGCGAGCCGTCCGGGATGCGTTTGACTGTCAAATTGGGCACGAACCCATCAAGCCCTTCCAGGTTGCCGGTGAGCAAAGCCTCGTCCCTATCGCCCCAGATCACCAGCGTCGGCACCCTCACCGTCAGCGAGGACAGCTCCGATGCCCTGTTGCCCGTCGCTCGCCAATCAGCGCCTTCCCTGGGGGGTGGACCGATGCCCGCGGCCCGATAGTAGTTCAAGCCCCCGGTGATAGCGCCTGGCTGTGACCACGCTTCGACGTACGCCTTGCGATCCTCTTCGGTGAAGTAACCCTGCTTGAGCCCCTCAGCCAAAACAGCATCCACCAGCGCGGCGCAGTCGTTCGCCAAGAGAATCTGCTCGGCCCGCGCACTGCGGAACATCAGCATGTACTGGCTGGCCTGTTGTTGAGCCGGGTTCTCTCGCAGTTCGCGCTCGAACACGCCCGGATGCGGCGCGTTGATAATAATGAGCTTCTCAAGATAGTCGGGATGAAAGATGGCGAATGCCCACGCCACAGCGCCGCCCCAATCGTGACCGACAAGGACGAACTTCTTATGGCCAAGGTGCTCTGCCAGCGCGCGCAGGTCCTCGATCAGGTACCCAACCCGATACTGATCAACGTCTGCCGGTTTCGATGACAGGTTGTAGCCGCGCATGTCGGGAGCCACTGCTTGGTGATCTCGTCCGAACTCGGCGAGCTGGTTCTTCCACTCGTACCAGAACTCGGGAAAGCCGTGGACAAACAGCATCAGTTTGCCATTTCCTGCGGTCACATAGTGCAGTCGAATGCCGTTCACATCAGCGTACTCGTCTCTGAGCATCGGCGCCCTCCCCCTCTGGTCATGGCTCGCACGCAGTGGCCGAAGACGTACGTATTATACCGCCATCATGTCGGAGCCTCGCACCCCCCGAATACCTCCCTGAACTGGGCCTCGTCCATGTGGTTCGCGCTGACCATCGACTAGGCTCCCCCCTTGCCCACTACCACATCTGCGGGTAGGATGGGTCAGGTATGCATAACGTCAGACGCCTCCTCCTTCTCGCTGCTGGAGCCGCGCTGGCAGTTGCGGCCTTCGTGTCGCTTCTGGTGGTAGTCCAGCCCCACGTTCGCGGCCAGACGCCGCCCCTGAGCGAGGACGAGGCCGCCCTGCTGGCCTTGATCAACGACTACCGCTCGGAGCATGGCCTGTCGACGCTCAGGGTATCGCCGACGCTCAGCGCCGCCGCCCGCTGGATGAGCGAGGACATGGCGGAGCACGACCGCATGGGCCACACCGACTCCCTGGGCCGAGGCCCATCGGAGCGCTTGGCAGCCTTCGGCTATACGCAGGCCGGCATGTGGGGCGAGATCATCCAAGTCGGCGCCGCCACGCCGCAGTTCGCTTTCGAACGCTGGCGCAGCTCGTCGGGGCACAACGCCGTGATGCTAACCGATGGCTTTGTCGTGGCCGGCGTGGGCATGGCCTACAACCCCCAGTCGCTGTACGGCTATTTCTGGACGGTGGACTTCGGCGACTACGACGACAGCGGCGTCCCGCTGCCTACGCCGACCATCATACCAACGCCCACGCCTACGCCAACGCCCACGCCTACGCCCACGCCGGAAGCGCGGGTCCTGCCCTGGTCCTCAGAGCCTGGGGCGCTCGATGACACGATGCAGAACTGTCCTCAGGCCGGCAAGTGGGCCATGTCGGTTTGGGACGGCGTCGACGGCACGCCCACCGAGCAGGCCGTCGCGAGCTGCACAGGGGCGACGGTGGCGGC
>JALHUG010000005.1 GCA_022866185.1 Dehalococcoidia bacterium | reverse complement strand
GCCACCATAGCCCCCATGTCCAGGGCCAGCACCCGCTTGCCCTTCAGGTTCTCGGGGACGTCGCCGGCCACGATCTTCTGGGCCAGGCCCTCGGCGATGGCCGTCTTGCCCACGCCCGCCTCGCCGATGATCACCGGGTTGTTCTTGGTGCGGCGGTTGAGCACCTGCATCACCCGCTTGACCTCATCGTCGCGGCCGATGACGGGGTCTAGCTTGCCCTGGCGGGCGAGCTCGGTGAGGTCGATGCTGTAGCGCTCCAGGGCGCGATACTTGCTTTCGGCCCGCTGGTCGGTGA
The DNA here is from genome assembly GCA_022866185.1 of Dehalococcoidia bacterium. Classification (GTDB taxonomy): domain Bacteria; phylum Chloroflexota; class Dehalococcoidia; order SM23-28-2; family SM23-28-2; genus SM23-28-2. The sequence continues at coordinate 16,422 of JALHUG010000005.1, read as the reverse complement.
TGCGGGTGTCGCCGCGAATCTGGGCCAGCGCCTGGTAGATCCTCTCCTTGTCGATGCCAAACTCCGGCAGGATCCGGGCCGAATCGCCCTCCCGCTCGTCGGCGACGGCGATCAGCAGGTGCTCCACGCCCACGTATTCGTCCTTCAGGCGCTCGGCCTCGGCGTTGGCCGCCTCCAGCATGCGCACGATGCGAGGGGTGGTGTAGACCTGTACCACATCGTAGGTCAGCTTGGACATGCGCTCTAGAACGGCCGCCACGCGCTCGCTGACCTGGTGCGGGTCGACCTTAAGCTGCTCCAGGATCTGCTGGGCCAGGCCGCCCGGATGGTTCAGCAGGGCGAAGAGGACGTGCTCCACGTCCCACTGGGCGTGGCGCTCCTTGCGCACCAGGTCCTGGGAGGCAGCCAGCACCTCTTGGGCCTGCTCTGTGAATCTGTCTTGTCGCATCATCTCTCGTTCACCTCTGGGTTCATAACGCCGCCCCGCCGGTTGAAACCGGCGGCTTCTTGGCTCGCGAAACTGCGGGGTTCAACCCGCAGGTATGATACACTTCGCCTCATCTTGCACACTTATCTCCGCCGGAATGGCCCCCGGAAGCGGAAGAGAACCAGGGCCAGGCCGATCAGTCCCAACACAGCCAGGTGATTGACATCGACGACAGGAACGAAGCGCGTCCTCTCGGCGGTCACCTCCACTACACCCAGCGGCTTGACGCGCACTGCACCGCCGCCACCGCCGCCACTATCCTGGCCCTGCGGGCCCGTCCCGGCGCCGAAGCCATACGATGCCACAGCCACGGGGATGATGGTCTTGCCCTCGATGACCTGCGGCTCGCCGTAGACCATTTTGACGTTGACGGTGGCCTTCAATCTCTCGCTGATGGTGGCAACCAGTTCTTCCGTCGGCGTTGGCATTGTCCTATCCTCTCTCTCGCGTGACCCATCACTCCATCGTCCGCGGCAGGTACTTGTCCCGCAGCCGCTGCAGCTCCGCCCGCAGCCTCTCGCTCTCCTCTTCCACCTGGTGGACGCGCTCGTTGAGGCGCAGGATCACCTCCGCCCCCGCCAGATTGACCCCCAGGTCGTTGATTAGGCGCTGGATCTGACGCAGGCGGCTGATATCCGCCTGAGAGTACAGACGAATGCGCCCCCGTGAACGTGACGGTGCAATCATGCCCATTCGCTCGTAATATCGAAGAGTTTGGGCATGCATGCCCAGCATCCTGGCCGCCACGCTTATTATGTAACAGGGCTCTTCTTCAGGAATCATGCGCTCTCGCACCGAACTTCACCTCACACGCTTGCCTTCGGACGTCTGGCCGTTCATCCCTTCGGCTCCACTTTCTGCATCGCCCTCAGCTTCTCGAACAGCTCCCGCTCCGCGGGCGAGAGTTCTGCCGGCAGTATCACCTTCACCCTGGCGCAGAGGTCGCCCTTGCCGCCGCCAGCCAGGTGAGGCATGCCCAGCCCGGCCAGGCGAAAGGCCCGCCCGTTCTGAGTCAGCGGCGGTATCTTCAGCATGGCCTTGCCCTTGAGGGTGGGCACTGCCACCTCGCCACCCAGGACGGCGTCCACGAGAGGCACCGCCACCTCCGTTTGCAGTTCGTCGCCGCGACGGGTGAAGCGCTCATGGGGTTTGACCGATATCACCAGGTAGAGGTCGCCCTTGCCGCCGCCACGGCCCGCCCGTCCCTCGCCGGCCACCCGCACCCGCGAGCCGTCGGTGACGCCGGGTGGTATCTTAACCTCCAGACGTCGCGACCGCATGGTGACCCCGCTGCCCTGGCAGATATGGCACACAGCGCCCACCAGCTTGCCGCTGCCGCCGCAGGTGCTGCAAGGCTCCTCGTTCTGCATGTTGAGGACGCGGGTGGTGCCGCGATAGGCCTCCGCCAGGGTCACCTCCGCCATGTGCTGGACATCCTCGCCGCGGCGGGAGCCAGGGCGAGTTCCCTTGAACAAGCCACCCAACATATCGCCCAGTTCGCCGAAGCCGATGTCGCCCTGGTCGAACCCGCCGAAGGGCACACCGTGACCGCTCCAGGACCGGGTTTGGCCGCTCTGGCGACGGGCCTCCTCGATCTGGTCGGCGTACTGCCACTGGTCGCCGTAGAGGTCGTACTTGCGCCGCTTCTCGGGGTCGGAAATGACCTCGTAGGCGGCATTGATCTCCTTGAACCTCTCCCCGGCTGCTTTGTCGCCGGGGTTGACGTCCGGGTGGTGTTTGCGGGCCAAGCGGCGATACGCCTGGCGAATCTCCTTGTCGCTGGCGTCCCGCTTGATGCCCAGGATGGCGTAGTAGTCCTTTCCGGCCATAGGGGTTTCCCTCTGCCCTCATTGTATATGAGGACGGGGATAATGTCAAATTGGCATAAGAAAGCTTGATAAGGCCATTGTAAAGGCTCTTGACAACCCATCTTCGGCTTGCTATGATCGGGGCGGAAGGGAAAGAAAGATCCCAAGCCTAGGGAAAGGAGGTATACCGATGGCAAACTTGATACGGTGGGATCCCTTTGGGGACATGAGAGGCCTCCGCGAGCGCATGGACCGGGCCTTCGACGACTTCTTCCGCAGCCCTCACCTTCTGCCCTGGGAGGGCGCCGAGCTTGGCTTCCCTCTGGACGTCTATGAGACCGAGGACAGTCTGGTGGTGAAGGCTGCCCTTCCCGGTGTGAAGCCGGAGGAGGTCGACATCTCCGTCACCGGCGACATCCTCACCATCAAGGGGGAGACCAAGACGGAGGAGGAGGTCAAGCGGGAGAACTACCACCGGCGGGAGCTGCGCTACGGCTCGTTCTGCCGCTCCGTGCCTCTGCCCACGGGGGTGAACCACGACAAGGCGGAGGCTGTCTTCGAGCAGGGCGTCCTGACCGTCACCCTGCCCAAGGCCGAGGAGGCCAAGCCCAAGACCATCAAGGTCAAGGCCCGCCCGGTCATCGAGGGTCAGCCCTGATCGCCGGGGGCGTCCGCCCCTATTCATCGCCTCGAACGACGAGGGCCAGGCGTGAGCAATAGGCGCCTGGCCCTCGTGTTTTGGTCTGGGTGAGAGGTGGAGGGACAGACAGCCCCAGAAGGGGGGCTGCGGTTGGGGCCGGTTCGCCGTTGGTGGCTTGATTCTCGACCCCCGCCTGGAGGCGATCAAGAAAATAAGAATACCCCTGAGGGTTGAAACCCTCAGCTTTGGGGAAGCTGCGGGATTTATCCCGCAGAGGTGAATTTAAATAGTTGAACGCCATAAGGCGGGGGCATCCGATTGGCCTCCCCATGCCCCAGCCTTCAGGCGGGGGTTGTGTGTGAACATCTGGAAGATTGCCCACCATGATCTCTCACATCTCTTGAAACACCACACGGGTTTGCCCATCCTGGCGATGGGGCTATACTGGTGGTTGCGCGGCAATTGCAGCCAAGAAGAGATAGCAATCCTCAAGCAAGCGAGGACAGTCTACTACGGAGGGGGAGTGAGAGATGGCCTATGAACTGACAGAAACCCACAAGCTGATCCGCGATACGGCACGGCGCATCGCCCGCGAGAAGGTGCAGCCGCGCGCCGCTCAGATCGATGAGGAGGGGCGATACCCCGACGACATCTTCGCCATCTATCGCCAGGCCGGGCTTCTGGGCCTGACGATCCCAGCCGCCTATGGCGGTGGCGGCGCTGGTTTCCTGGCCCTGGCCCTGACAGTAGAGGAGATCAGCAAGTACTGCAGTTCCTCTGGCCTCGTCCTCGTTCTCGGCACCCTCTCCACCCAGCCCATCATTCTCGGCGGGAGCGAGGAGCAGAAGCGGGCTTGGCTCCCCCGCGTGGCGGCGGGCGATATCAAGGGCGCCTTCGGCCTCACCGAGCCCAACGCTGGCTCCGACCCCGCCGCCATGGAGAGCCGCGCCGTCCGCGATGGCGACGAGTACGTCATCGACGGCGAGAAGATGTTCATCTCTGGCGGCAACGTCGCCGACTTCGTCATCGTCTTCGCCAAGACCGACCCCACGGCCGGTCCTCGTGGCGTCTCCGCTTTCATCGTCCCCACCGATAGCCCTGGCTTCTCAGTGGCCCGCCTCGACCACAAGATGGGGGTGACCGGCGTCCCCACCGCCAGCCTAGCCTTCCAGGGCTGCCGGGTGCCTGCGGCCAACCTGATCGGCGAGGAGGGACGAGGCTTCGCCACTGCCATGCTCACCCTGGGCACCTGCCGGCCGGTGGTGGCGGCGCGCGGCCTGGGCTTGGCCGAGGGAGCCCTGGCCTACGCCCTGGACTTCGCCCGCGAGCGCCGTACCTTCGGCCGCCCCATCCTCGAGCACCAGGCCATCCGGTTCATGCTGGCCGACATGGCCACCCAGATCGAGGCCGCCCGCCACCTGGTCTATCATGCAGCCTGGCTGATCGACCAGGGGAAGTACGACCGCCAGTACGCCGTCTACTTCTCCTTCGCCAAGGTCTTCGCGACCGAGATGGCGGTCAAGGTCTCCTCCGACGCCATGCAGATCCTGGGCGGCCAGGGCTACATGAAGGACCACCCCCTGGAGCGCCACTATCGCGATGCCCGCCAACTGATGATCGTGGAGGGCACCAGCGAGATCCAGCGCATGATCATCGCCCATGCCGTCGCGGAGGGTGATATCGCCTACTGGTAGGGGTGATAGGGTGCGCGTCGGTGCCTTTCTGGCCGCCTCTTTCCTGCTGGCGACGCTGGCGTTCACCGCCTGCGGCCGGGGGGAAGAGGCCCCGCCATCTCCCACGCCACCGCCGTCCTCGTCCAGCGCGGCGGAGGAATTCCTCCGCCTCTGGCAGGAAGGCAGCTACAGCCAGATGTATGACCTGCTGGCCTCCTCTGCCCAGGCCGAGAAAAGCCGCGAGGACTTCGTCGACCGCTACCAGGCCATCGCCGAGGAGGCGACCATCAGCGGCGTCAGCTATCAGTTCCAGCCCTCGCTCGACGCCAGTGCCAGCGAGCTGCCCTTCTCGGTCACTATCTCCACTGCCTTCTTCGGCGACATCGCCCAGACGAATACCATGAAGCTGGTGAAGGAGGGCCAGGGCAGCCAAGAGCGCTGGCGCATACTCTGGAGCCCCTCCCTCATCTTCAGTGAGTTGACCGGCGCCTCGCTCGTCCACTTCTTCACCGACGTGCCCCAGCGAGGCGCCATCTACGACCGTCACGGCACCCCGCTGGCCCTGGACGGCAAGGTGCACGTGGTGGGGGCAGTGCCAGGGCTGATCAAGGACAAGGAGGCGTTCATCTCCACTCTGGCCGAGAGGCTGGAGATGCCACCGGAGAAGATACGGGAGGAGGTGACGGCAGACGTCCCCTCCTACTACTTCATCCCCCTCAAGACCCTGCCCTACGGCACGCCCGACGAGGTCATCCAGCCCTTCTACCAGATAGAGGGGGTAGTCGTGCGGCAGCAGCTCCAGCGGGCGTATCCGCAGGGCAGCCTGGCCGGCCACACCCTGGGCTATCTCATGGAGGTGAGCCAGGAGCAGTTGAAGGAGATGGCCGGCCAGGGCTATCGGGCCGGCGACATGGTGGGGGCGGCAGGCCTGGAGGCGCACTTCCAGGAGGAACTGGCCGGCCAGCGGGGCGGGACGCTGGCCATCATCACCCCCGAGGGCACCATCGCCCATGTGCTGGCCAAAAAGGAGGCCAAGCCGGGCAAGGACATCCACCTCACCATCGACATCGACGTCCAGCGGGAAGCCGAGGCGGCCCTGGGCGATCGGGACGGAAGCATCATTGTGATGGACCCCACCGACAATAGCATCCTGGCCATCGCCAGCCACCCGACCCTCAACCCTAACGATTTCATCACTGGCCTTAGCACGGAGGCCTTCCAGTCCCTAGCCTCCGATCCGGGCCAGCCGTTCTTGCACCGGGCAGTCCTGGGCACCTCCGCGCCGGGCTCCACCTTCAAGGTGGTGACTATGGCCGCTGGCCTGGAGAAGGGCGGCTACACCGCCACCTCCACCCTGCCCTGCCCGCCGGTGTGGTACGGCTTGGGGTCGGAGAACCCCATGCCCAACTGGCAGTCGGTGGACCGCGGCCTCCTGACCCTGGGCCAGGGGCTGATGGCCTCCTGCAACACCGTCTTCTACGAAGTGGCCCTCACCCTGGACGGCATCGACGCCGAGATCCTGCCCTCGTTCGCTGCCGCCTTCGGCTTCGGCAAGCCAACAGGCGTGGTCGGCCTGAAGGAGGCCGAGGGGGTGGCAGCGGGCCCGGCCTGGAAGCTGGAAGAGAAGGAGGAGCCCTGGTACAGCGGCGACAGCGTGAACATGGGCATAGGCCAGGGCTATCTCTCGGTCACCCCCTTGCAGCTAGCCAACATGTACAGCGCCATCGCCCGCAGCGGCATCCTGCGCACACCCCTTCTGGTGCAGCGCATCGCCTCCCCCGAGGGGGTGGTGTCGCAGCAGTTCACCGCCAGCGAGATCAACCCTCTGCCGGTCTCTCAGGCCACTCTGGAGGCCATCCGCGCGGGCCTGACCCTGGTCATCGCCGACCCCGGCGGCACCGCCTACACCACCTTCCTTGGCTCCAGCGTGGCGGCGGCAGGGAAATCGGGCACCGCCGAGGACATCATATTCCAGGACCACGTCTTCTTCGTGGCGTACGCCCCTCGCGACGACCCGGCCATCGTCGTCCTGGCGGCCCTGGATCAGGGCAAGTCGGGCTCGCTGGAGGCAGGGCCGATGGTGCGGCGTGTGCTGGAGGCCTACCTGGCGGGACAGGCCAGCGGCTGAGGCGGATGGTAGGCCCGTTCAGATACTTGGCGTAGTACAAGCCCTTGACAGCCCTCTAGGCCTGTGATAGAAACAGAGCGACGCAGTAATTTGGCAAGCAATGGAAGGAGATTGACCATGAAATGGCTGCACTCTAGGACAGCAGTGGTGGCGCTGGTGGTGGCGGTGACTGTTCTCACCATTGCCCTGGGCACCTGGCAGGGCTGGCTGGCCGAGGCGCAGACGGTGCGCTGGGTCAACGCACTGCCTAACCCGACTACCGAGCCGACGGAGTGCGGAACGGCCTACCCCGACATCGCCAGCGCCCTGGCGGCCGCTGTGGACGGCGATACCGTACGGCTGTGCGAGGGTACGTACGGCGGAAACGTGAACGTCAATAAAGAGGTGACCATCGAGGGGCGCGAAGGGGCCGCTCGGGCGGACGTAGTGATAGAGGTTGCCTCTGGGGCGGGTGCTACCGACGGCTTGAACATACAGGATAGCAACGTGACCATCCACCACTTGAAGATGGACGGTCCCGGTGCACCGGGAGGCGGCACGCCGCCGACCATCGCCATCGACGTGCCAGCGGGGGCCCCGCCGCGACCGGAGGGCATCGAAATCAGCGATGTGGAGATTACCGACTGGGACAGCGCCATAATCGCCCCTGACGTGAAGGCTATGGTCATCGAAGAGAGCTATATCCATGGTAATCATGGTGTGGCTGATGACATAGTGAAACTGACAGGCGGGGAAAAGAATCAGGTGCTAAACAACGAAATAACCGGCAATGGCCCGGGGGCTCTGGTGCTGGACGGCGAGGATGAGGCGCTGGTGGACCGCAACAAGCTCGCAGACAACGACGCCGCTCAGGTGGCAATCACGGGCGATGTCAATGTTCGCATCTGGCGCAATGAGATCGCCCCCGCGGCGGCTGGCGCCGACGGTATCGTGATAGCAGCGGTGCCAGCAGATGCCCTTGTCCAGATCGGTGGCTCACCCGACAACGCCAACACCTTCGGCTCGAACTTCAATCCCGCGACTGGTTTCTACTTGATCCAACTGGCTTGCGACGCCCAGAACACGGTCGATGCCATCTACAACTATTGGGGAGGTGGTGTGGCACGCGCAGATGTCGCTAACCGGATCTTCAACGACGAGGACGATGTTGCTGACGCTGAGTGTCCTGCCGCCGAGCACCCGAAGAGCGCGGTGGTCTTCCACCCCTGGGCCACAGCCCCTGCCCCTACCCCCAGCCCCAGCCCTACCCCTACCCCGACGCCCAGCCCCACTCCCACCGTCACCCCCACCCCCAGCCCCACCGTCACCCCCAGCGCTACGCGCAGCACCTTCGACCTGGTGACGGGTTGGAACAACTTCGTCTGGACAGGCAGCGACGGGACGGCTGCTGAGGCGGCTTTGGCCTGCATCGCCGGCAAGTTTGCCATCGCCTATGAGTATGATGGGGCCGGCTGGAAGAGCTACGTGCCCGGTCGTTGCACGGAGGGTCTGTGCACGTTGACCACGGTGGATCAGTACGACAGCCTGCTGGTGCTGGTCACTGCCAGCGGCGTGCAGTGCAAGGACATGCCCGTGGCTTCGGGTTCATAGGCAACAAACGACGATCATTCGGGATAGCAGAGGGCGGCTTGGCCGCCCTCTGCTTTTGATCCCAACGCCCCGGCCCTGTTGCGATTGACCCTCGCTGTCTATATAATTGACGCACCTTAGGGCAGGCTTATTCGGCTGTGGTTGGGAGGTGTGGAGAAGCTTTCCATGACGTCCAACAACATCCTCGTGCCGGTCGATGGCTCCGATGCCAGCATGGAAGCTGTCTCCCTGGCATGCACGACGGCTAAGCGCAACAGGGGGAAGGTCTACGTCGTGTATGTCATAGAGGTGCCCCGATCTTTACCCCTGGATGCTGACCTTGGGCCCGAGGCCACCAAGGGAGAAGAGATATTGAGTCGTGCTGAGCAGCGCGCCGCCGAAGTGGACTTCCAGGTGGAGGGAGAGCTTCTCCAGGCGCGAGACGTCAGCCACGCCATCGTGGATGAGGCCATCTAGCGGCGTGTCGACGGGATCATTCTGGCCGTGAGCTACAAGCGGCCCCTGGCAGAGGGAACGGGCTTCGCTTGGCCTCGCGGCGGCAAGCCGGCGCCACTGCCGGGGGAGTTTCACCTGGGCAAGGTCTCCCAGTACGTGTTGCAGAACGCTCCCTGCGAGGTATGGGTTATCCGGCTACCAATGGCTGAGTGAGATGAAGATCATCATCATGGGCTGCGGTCGAGTGGGTGCGGCGCTGGCTGCCCTCCTTAACCGTGAAGGTCAAGAGGTCACCATCCTGGACATCGACCCCGATGCCTTTAGCCAGCTTCCCCCCGACTTCAAAGGGAGATGCTTCGTGGGCAATGGCATCGATCAGGATGTCCTGCAGCGCATAGGGCTGGCCGAAGCCGACGCCTTTGTGGCGGCAAGCCCCGGCGACAACCGCAACGTCATGGCCAGCCAGATAGCCAAGCACATCTTCGGCGTCCGCAAAGTGGTCTGTCGTATCTTTGACCCTATTCGAGAAGAGCTCTATCACAGCCTGGGGCTGGAGACCATCAGCCCCACTAGGGAAGTGGCGCGGCTGTTGAAGGAGGCCCTGGAGAAAGAGGCGGAAACGCCGAAGGGCGAGGGCTAGTCATGTATATCATCATCGTGGGCGGCGGCAAGGTGGGCTACTATCTGGCCAAACAACTGGTGGAGGACGGCCACGAAGTGCTGGTTATCGAGAAGGACGCTGCCAAGTGCCAGCAGATCACCGATGAGTTGGGCGACATCGCTCTGCGAGCCGACGGCTGCGAGGGCGTCACCCTCGAGGCGGCGGGGACCGGCCGCGCTGACCTGTTCATCTCCGTCACCGGCGACGACGAGGACAACCTGGTGGCATGTCAGGTGGCCAAGAACAAGTTTGACGTCCGCCGCACGGTGGCCCGCCTCAACAACCCCAAGAACGAGGTCATATTCAAGAAGCTGGGCATCGACACCACCGTCAGCTCTACCGCCCTCATCCTGGCCAACATAGAGCAGGAGCTACCCTCCCACCCCCTCATACCCCAGCTGACCATCAAGGGGAGCGGCCTGGAGATAGTGGAGGTTAAGGTGCCGCCATCCTCGGCAATTGTCGGCAAGCGCATCGGCGAGGTGCTCCTGCCCCAGCAGTGCCTCATTGCCCTCATCATCGATGAGGAAGGAGTACCTCGCGTTCCCGCTAGCGATACCACCATCCGGGCCGGCGACGAGGTGGTGGCGGTCACCCGCCGCGAGAGCAAGGATGCCCTACGGCTAGTGCTGGCCACCCCTGCCAGAGATACGGGATGAGCGCTAAGCGCATTGCCTTTCTGGGGCCGCCGGGCACCTTCAGCGAAGAAGCAGCCCTGCGCTACGACCCCACGGCTCAGCTCTTGCCCTTTGCCAGCGTCGCCGCCGTGGCTGCGGCTGTCGATTCGGGCATGGCGGAGGAGGGCGTGGTGGCCATCGAGAACAGCATCGAGGGCTCAGTCACCGACACCCTGGACATCCTCATCCACGAGTCGCGCCTCTCCATCAAGCAGGAGCTCGTCCTGCCCGTAGAGCACTGCCTCCTGGTGCGGCCGGGCATGCAGGCCGCCGACGTGAAGGTGCTGTTGTCCCACCCTCAGGCCCTGGGTCAGTGCCGGCGCTTTCTGGAGCGCTGCTTCCCCAAGGCGGAGATAGTGGCTGCCCTGTCCACCGCCGCCGCGGTGGAGGAGATGATGGCCCGCGAGAACGCCGCCGCTATCGCCACTCGCCGTGCTGCCGAGCTCTACGCCGCCGAGATCCTGGCTCGCGACATCCAGGACCGCTCCGACAACCTCACTCGCTTCGTCGTGCTGGATCAAACCGACCATCCCCCCACGGGGAACGACAAGACCTCCCTCGCCTTCTCCTTCAGTGATGACCACCCGGGGCTCCTTGTGAGCGCACTGCAGGAGTTCTCCAGCCGCGGCATCAATCTCACCAAGGTGGAATCGCGGCCCACCAAGGAGCGTCTGGGCGAGTACATCTTCCTGCTAGACCTGGCCGGGCATCGCAGCGAGACGGCGGTGGCCGAGGCCTTGCAGGTGGTCGAGGCCCAGGCATCTTTCTTCCGCATCTTTGGCTCCTATCCGCGCTACATAGGGAGTGCTTAGTGCGCCATGCCCGAGCTGCCAGACCTCGAGGCCTATCGTTCGTTCTTCAATCGCCGCATCCCTGGTGTGGGCATCGAGGCGGTGAAAGTGAGCATTCCCTTGGTGCTGCGCGTCCCCAAGGACGAATTCATCACCACCCTCACCGGCAACGTCTTCGGTGAGGTGGGACGACGGGGCAAGTTCCTCCTCTTCTCGCTGGAGAGCGGCGACTACGTCGCCATTCACCCCATGCTCAGCGGTCGCTTTCAGTACTGCCAGCCCCAGGATAAGCGGCGGGCCAAGACCTGCTTCGTGCTGGCCCTGGCCAATGGCTTCGAGCTGCGCTACTTTGACGCTAGGCTGATGGGCAAGGTCTACCTGGTGAAGGAAGGGGCCTTCGATGCAGTGCCCCATCTCGCCGAGCTGGGCCCGGAGCCCCTGTCGGAGGAGCTTACGGAGAAGGCCTTTCGAGAGCGGTTCAGACGCTTCCACGGCCAGACCAAGAACGTGGTCCTGAACGACAGCCTGATGGCCGGCATCGGCAACGCCTACGCCGACGACATCCTCTTCGCCGCCGGTCTCCACCCCTACCGCAAGAGCACGGAGCTATCGGCGGAAGACGCTGGCCGCTTGTATCAGGCCATGCGCTCTGTGCTGAGCGAAGCAGTGGCCATCATTACCGAACGCATGGAGAAAGAGGGCCTGCCGGTGGACGAGTACCGAGACCATCTGAAGGTGCACCGTCGCGGCGGCCAGCCCTGCCCCACGCCTTCATGCGGAAGGCCGCTGACCGAGATCACCGCTGCCCAGCGCATCACCACCTTCTGCCGCCACTGCCAGAAATAGCGCCGTTGCGGCCCGCTTCCTGCTTTGCGCTCGGCCATGCGTTCCTCTCGTTCTTTGCCGGGCGAGCCGGCCCCGGCCCGCGCTTCTGCCCCCTCCGAGCGGGCGCCCAGGCCACGAGCGCCCCGCCGCCGGCGGCCGGCTAGCGGTGGGCGGCTAGTAGCTTTCGAACCAGCTCCCCATTTGCATCAGGGTGCCCATGTCGCCCGTGAAGGCAAAGGTGCCGCTCATGAAGGCGGTGGTTGCGTCTACCTCGCGGCGCATGATCTTCAGCCACACATCGGATGGGGTGTTGATGGTGAGCGTGGGGCTGGCGTGCTCACCTTCAGTGGCGGTGCACTTGCCTTTCTTGACTTCGAGGTAGTAGTTGCCGGGCTCGGGCCCCGTCACCTTGAACTGGATGACGGCGCTAGCGCCCGCTGCCTTGCGGGGGTTGAAGGTCGCGGGCATCGCCATTAGCCCTTCCTTGCAGGTCGCCGGAAGCCAGCCGGGCGGAGGGGGGGCCTCGGCAGCGCGTTCCGTCGCCTCGCGAGACGCCTTGGCAACCCGCTCGGCGGTCTCAGGGGAAACCCCTGAGGCCGCATCCCTAAGAGACAGCACCAACTCGCACAGCCGCTCGTCCTGACAGTACCCCTGGTACGAGGGAGGAAAGGCTGCCCGTAGACTCTCGCGCAGCTGCTCCCTCGATTCGGTATCGACCCCCAGGTGGAAATACTCCCGTTGCGTTATGAGGGACCGTATCTCCGCAGGCAGAAGGGCAGCGTTTGGTGCTTGGTCTACAGCTCTGGAGATGCGCGCGTAATCCGCAAAGCGGTCAATGACACCGAAGTCGCGCTCCACCAGGAACGAGAAGCCGCGATCGTGAAGGTTGAGGAGCAGCGAGAGCGCCAGAAGTTCCGGCGGGGCCTCGGTGCCGGTCGCCTCCCCTATCAGCCAGCGCAGGAGAAAGACGTTGATGAACCTCTTCATCCTGCGAGGGTTGGCATCAGTGCTCTTCATGATGATGTCCTCACAGCCAGCGAAGAGAGCGGCAACTCCTGCTTCCCGCAGGTATTGGTCCAGGCACGCCCCGGCGGCGTCGCAGTCGGGTTGGGGAATGGAGAACGGCACCTGGATCATCTTCTCCAAGTACATGGAGCCCTTCACGGCTGCGGACTGCGCTATGCGCCGGTGGATGAGTTCGTCGACGGCCATCCGGTCGTAGCCGAGCACAAAGATGCATCTGGGAACTGTTAGATACAATTTGACAGCGGTCAGGATCTCCATCACGCTCTTGTCTGAGCATCTGTCCAGATCATCAATGAATACAGCCAAAAGGCCGGGCTCGTCACCAGCCGGGTTCCGGGCGCTCCACTCCCGCATCGCGTCGGAGAACCGCTGGTGGAAGTCGTTTGCCACCTCGACGTCTTTCTCGAGCCTGTCCCATACCTTGTCCACAGCATTGCCCAGCCCGAGCCGGGCCGCAAGCGCCACAAAGGGTATGCGCAGGAGGCTGACCGACCGTCTCTTCCACGTCTCGTTGCGGTCAAAACGCATCCACCGTTGAAGGATGTCCTCGTCGAGCGCGGCCAGGACAGTCTTCAGCAGAGCTTCGGTTGCTCCTCTTCGGCCCTCCTGGGTCCAGGCGTTGTAGTAGACCGTTCTCAAGCCATCGCGGGCGAGCCGCTCTCGCAGCTTGAGCATGATCGAGCTCTTGCCCGCACCCCACGGCCCCTCGACGCCGATAACGAAGGGGGTCGAGGACCGAGACTCCTCTATCAGGCAGGCCAGCCGCTCCACCAGGTGATCGTGGCCCAGGGGATCCTCGGGTTCTGTGTATGGCTGGTCGCCAAGGAACCGATAGGCCGCTCCTTCTCGTGCCTTGCGTGCCCGTCGCGGCGTAACCATACTTGGGGCAGTCTTCGGCATGCTAGCGCTTCCCTTCTTCGCTACATTCTAGGCCGAGCCGCTGTACGGAGTCAATGTCTCTTCCCGTGATGGCTCCGTAGGCTCATCGGCTGCCCTCGGTTGCGCCTAGTAGCTGAGCCCGCTATTATGGGCGCAATCAGTGACCCAGGAGGAGCCGATGCGCGTCAACAATCGTACTGAGGCCCTGGCAGTCGCCCTTCTGCCCCAGAAGGGCGTCCTGGTGCAGGCGACGCTGGTGCTGGCAGCCAGCGCCTTCACCGCTCTTGCCGCCCAGGCGCGGATCGACCTGCCCTTCACCCCCGTGCCGATCACCGGCCAGACCTTCGCTGCGATCCTGGTGGGGGCGCTTCTCGGCAGCCGCCTGGGGGCAGCCAGCATGGCCGCCTACTGGTGCCAGGGAGTGGCGGGCCTGCCCGTCTTCGCTGGCGGCATGAGCGGCTGGGCCTACGCCAGCGGCCCCACGGGGGGCTACCTTGTGGGCTTTATCGCCGCCGCCTATGCGGTGGGCTTTCTCGCCGAACGGGGCTGGGACCGCCGTCCCTGGACGCTGGCCCTGGCCATGCTGGGGGGAGAGGCTCTCATCTACACCGGCGGGGTCGCCTGGCTCGCCCACTTCACCTCTGGCAAGAACGTCTTCGAGCTGGGCCTCTACCCGTTCATCCCCGGCGACACCATAAAGCTGCTGCTGGCCGCCTCGCTTGTCCCCTCGGGGCGCGCCGCCCTGGGCGCCCTGCCCATGAGCGGTCTCCCCACCAGGGCGACAGGCTGGACGCTGGCCCTCCCCTGGCGCTGGCTCTACTGCCTGGGCGCCTCCCTCCTGGTCATCGGCTCGCTTCTGCCCTGGGGCACCGATGCCAGTCGTCAGGCATCCGTCAACGGTCTGGGGGCAGGCGAGGGGGTCGTGACGCTGATCGCGGCGGGCCTGGGCTTTGTGGGAGTGGCCCTGGCTTGGCGGGGACTCCTCGCTCCCTTCCCCTCTCACCTCTGGCAGTCGACGGTGGCCATCGTGGCCGGATTCGTCGCCTTCTTCAACATCATCCACTGCGTGGCCGATGAGGCCTTCTGGCTGAGCAGCATCGGCCCCGGCCTGGCGGTCATCGCCATCGGAGCGGTGGTCATCTTCCTGGCCGCGGTGGGAGAAGGCGCGCCCGAGGCCTCCCCTGCTGGCGGGCGAGGGCGCTAAAGCTCGGCGCTAGACAGCGCTGAACTACAGTAGCAGTATCGCCGCTCAGATTCTTCGCTTTGCTCAGAATGACACCAAGCCATGTCGTCACCCTGAGCGCAGCGAAGGGTCTTACTTCAACAAGCCTGATGCCGCTGCAACTCGGTGATAGAACGGCCCAGCCTCCTGCTATCAGCGAACCTTCACCGTATCCGCGGTCACGCTGTCCGGCAG
Source organism: Dehalococcoidia bacterium (assembly GCA_022866185.1). GTDB lineage: Bacteria > Chloroflexota > Dehalococcoidia > SM23-28-2 > SM23-28-2 > SM23-28-2. The sequence goes on along the minus strand of JALHUG010000005.1, from coordinate 1,385 downwards.
GGTGTAGCCGCGGAAGGCCAGGAACCCCAGCATGGCCGATAGGCCGGCCACCGGCCCTATCAAGCGCACCCCCAGGGGGTTGGCGGCCGTACTCCCCAGCACGAGCAGGGAGGCCAGGATCAGGGGGAAGAGGGCCGAGGCTATCTTTTCCAGGGTAGCCTGGCTGCCGTAGTAGACAGCCTCTCGGCGCATGCCTGTCTTCAGCTCGTCGTAGTCGATGATGTCAGCCATGATGGCGTTGGGGAAGGTGAAGACGGCCGCCATGGGCAGCCCCATCAGGGCCACGAAGAAGACCGCCTGGAGCAGCTTGTCGATGCCGGGCAGGAAGCCCATGAAGGCGATGAAGGGCAGATAGACCCCACCTATCAGCATGGCTGTGGAGTAGACCCAGGCCTTGCCCCGACGTAGGGACATTCGGTAGACCAGGGGAAGGCAGAGCAGCACAACGATGATGGCCGCGGCCGTCAGCAGGGCGACGATGGTGCCCTCCGCCACGCCGACCTCCAGTCCGAATAGCCGGAGAGTGGCCGGGTTTCCTGTCTCCACTTTGGCGATGTCGCTGGGGAGGTCGCCCAGGAGCACGGAGCCTGACCAGAAGGGGAGGGCGGCGGTCATCATCGATATGGCCATGTTGAACAGGATGAAGGTGGGCAGGAAGAAGAGGAACGGCCTGTTGGTGAAGGTGGAGCGAATTGCCTCGATTGGGTTCACCTGGGCGGGCTCGACGTCCAGGCGCACGTGTCGCCAGGCGCCCGACAGGGCGATGTAGCGGGCAGCCATGCCCATGACGGCCATGCTGATGGCCATCGCCTGGAAGCCGAAGGCGTCTCGTATGATCCCGCTGCCCACCAGGGCGACGGCCGCCCCAACCGTGCCGAAGAACACCTGCCAGGTCACTATGCTCACGCGCCCCTTGGAGGTCACGGCGATCTCCGGCAGGAGGGATTCGAACGGGCCGCCGGACAGAGTGCTGAACAGGTGGAAGGCCTCCAGCATGACGAAGAAGTAGAGGGCGTTGGCCACGCTCTCGCCGGCCACCGGCGGCATCCAGAGGAGGACGAAGAACACGGCGTAGAAGGGGGTGGCCAGCACGACGAAGGGGATGCGCCGCCCCCAGCGGGAGCGAGTGCGGTCGCTCCACCAGCCGATGATGGGGTCATCCAGGGCATCGATCAGGCGGGCGGCGGCGAAGAGGGCGCCGATGAGCAGGATGGGCAGGCGTTTGGCGATGTCGGCGTCTGCGGGAGGGGCGTAGAAGTAGATGAGCCAGAGGTCTTTGGAGCGGGAGATGACGTTGCCCCCGAAGCTGCCGGAGGCGTAGAGGAGCCTATTGCCTCGGGGTAGCTCTGGGGCGGCGTCCTTAGCCACGGTCCCTCACTCGCTCT
>JALHUG010000304.1 GCA_022866185.1 Dehalococcoidia bacterium | reverse complement strand
GACAAGCTCAGGATGAGCGGTACCCAACCCGCTCGTGGTGAGCCTCGCGTGCCCGCTCAGGGTGAGCCTGTCGAACCAGGAGCGGACCACCACAGTGCCTCAGCGGGCATGATCGCCGCCCTGGTGCCGGTCAAGGCCCTGCGGCAGTCGAAGAGCCGCCTGCGGCCGGTGCTGTCCGACGAGCAGCGCCAGGCCCTGGTCATGGCCATGCTGGCGGATGTCCTCGGCCTGCTGGCGAACGTGCCCACCATAGCCACCACCGCGGTCGTCAGCCCCGACGCCGAGGTGCTGGCCTTCGCCCGCCGGCTGGGCGCCCAGGCCATCCGCGAGCCGCCTCACCCGCGCGGGCTGAACGCCGCGCTCGCCTTCGCCTCGGACGTGCTCTGCGGGCAGGGCGCCAGCGGCCTCCTCGTGCTCCCCGTCGACGTGCCCCTAGCCAGCGCCGCCGACGTAGAGGCTATCCTTAACCACATGGATGGCAACCCATCGATTGTCCTCTGCCCCTCGCGCAGCGGCGGCACCAACGCCCTCGCCCTGCGCCCGCCAGGCATCATCCCCTTCCGCTTCGGCCACCGCAGCGCCGCCGCCCACCAGCGCGAGGCAAGGGCACGCGGGCTGCCGCTCGAAGTATTGCCACTGCCCTCCCTGGCCCTCGACATCGACCGGCCGCAGGACCTGGCAGCCGTCCTCTCTCAACCGAACGGCAGCCGGAGCCGCGCGCTGCTGGCATCCTATCCGCTCGTCCTTCGACAAGCTCAGGATGAGCGGGGGGTGCATGCTGCAAGGAAACGCTCATGGTGAGCCTCGTGTGCCCGCTCATGGTGAGCCTCGTGTGCCCGCTCATGGTGAGCTTGTCGAACCAGGAGCGGGAATGCACAGGCAGCGCAAACCTCTCGCCCTAAGCGCAGCCGAAGGGTGAGCCCTCGGAAGGAAGGCTGCAATGCATCGACCGTAGCCATCGGGACTGACATCTGGGAAGCCGTCCACCTGTGATCTCTCACAGGCCCTGAACCACCACACGATTGCTGGCCGATACCCCATGCCCTACAATAGGGCGGTGGATGCCCCCGTCGTCTAGAGGCCTAGGACGCGGCCCTTTCAAGGCCGAAATCAGGGGTTCGAATCCCCTCGGGGGCACCAATCCTCTTCCGCCTCCTCATTCACCCGCTTGGCACGACACGAGCTCGAAAAGGGAGGCCCCAAGGCCATGAAGGGAAGGAGGTAGCATGCCATGCCCCCCTTGGAGTTTCAGGATATCCTCTATGAGAAGCATCATCGCGTTAAGGGCGCCGCCTGGATCACCATCAACCGGCCCCAGGCGATGAACTCCTTCACCGGCCAGACGCTCCTGGAGATAAAGCGAGCGGTGGAGGATGCCAACGCCGACGATAGCATCGGCGTCCTCGTCATCACCGGAGCGGGCGATCGCGCCTTCTGCGCTGGCGGCGACGTCAAGTGGCTGGCAGAGGTGCAACGCGATCCGGCCTGGGAGCAAAAGATGCCAGACCCCCACGCGGGCATCGAGGACTGCCTCAAGCCGATCATCGCCCGCGTGAACGGATACACTATCGGCGGTGGCAACCACCTGGCCTACTTCTGCGACTTCACCATCGCCTCCGAGAACGCCACCTTCCAGCAGGTGGGCCCGCGGCTGGGCAGCCCCGCCGCCGGCCACTACGTGGCCTACCTGACCTGGGTGGTGGGAGCGAAGAAGGCCAAGGAGATCTGGATGCTCTGCCGTCGCTACAGCGCGCAGGAGGCATTCCAGATGGGCCTGGTGAATGTGGTGGTGCCTCTGGAGAAGCTGGATGGGGAGGTCGACAAGTGGTGCCAGGAGCTGATGACCAAGAGCCCGAGCTGCCTGAAGATCCTCAAGGCCTCCTTCCGCACCCTCTACGAGCCTCTGCGACGCGCCTCACGCCGCGAGTGGGCGGCCGACTTCGCCCCCGACTTCTTCCGTAGCGGCGAGGCCGATGAGGGCAAGAAGGCCTTCGCCGAGAGGCGAGAGCCCGATTTCTCTAAGTACCCCCGCACGGCGGGCGTCTACGTTTCCAGAGAGGGCTAGCCCAGAAGGCTGTTGAAAAACGCCCCGTTCGCCCTTCGACAGGCTCAGCAACTGTCTTGCCTGTCAAGATGTAGAGCATATCTGCCAGGGAGTTTGATGATGCATCATCGCGTTCAGGATGGTGAGGAGCTTGCGCATGCAGGCCGTGAGTGCCACCTTCTTCGGCTT
>JALHUG010000303.1 GCA_022866185.1 Dehalococcoidia bacterium | reverse complement strand
GATCCTGGGCCATACCGGCTTCGGTTGGGGCCCGGGGCGAGTGGCCACGGCCATGGGCTTCGATCTGTCCAAGCTGATGGAGGCGGTGGTCGATGCCATGGTGCGGGCGCGGGAAACAATGAAGAAGCCCATGGCTCTGGTGGTGGCCACGCCCCCGATACTGGAGCCGACGGAGCACGCGCTACGTTTTCAGGCGCTCTGCTGGCAGCGAGGCTTTCCGGCCTTTCCCAGCATCCCGCGGGCGGCCAACGCTATTGCCAAGATGGTGGCCTGGCAGGAGATGCGGGATGACCTGTCGCGCTAGACGCTCGCGGATCGCTGTCCGGCAGGGGTTCTAGCGGCGGCGGAACTCCTTCTCCAGCAGGGCCGTGCTCATGTGGATCATGGTGGGGCGGCCGTGGGGACAGGTGTGGGGCACCTGGGCCTGCTCCAGCCGCCGCACTAGTTCGCGCATCTCCTCCACGGCCAGGGGTTGGCCCGCCGTCACCGCAGCGTGGCAGGCGAGGGTGATCGCCACCCGGTCGCGCCGGTCGGGTGCGGTCTCTTCACCCAGAGTGTCCAGGAACTCGGCAAAGGCCTGCGATAGGTCTTTCCCTGGCAGGACGGCAGGGACGGCTCTGATCAGGTAGGTCCGCTCGCCGAAGGGCTCCAGGTGGAAGCCGTGCTCCGAAAGCACCTCGTAGTACGCGAGGATGACCTCCCTCTGGCGGGGCGATACCTCCACCACGGTCGCCTCCAGCAACCCCTGTGCGTCCAGGGCTTGTCTCTGGCGAGCGGCGCAGATCTCCTCGAACAGAACCCGCTCGTGGGCCGCGTGCTGGTCGATGAGGTATATTCCCTGGGGCCCCTCGGCCACAATGTACGTATTGCCAATCTGTCCCACTACCCGCAGCATGGGCAGGGAAACCTTGGGCGGCGGCGCCGCTGTGTCTGCCGCCGTCGTGGCCGCATCCTCCCTTTCCAGGGCCCGCTGCCACAGAGGTGGCGGGGTCGTCTCTCCAGGAACGCCTGTCTGGGCCACGGCGACGCCTGCGGTGGACGAGACGGAAGGGACGGGCGCTTGCTCCAGGAGGGCCTGTCGCACCGCTCGCTGCACGGCGACAAACGCCTCGTTCTCCTGGCGAAAGCGCACCTCGGCCTTGGTGGGGTGCACGTTCACGTCTACCTCCTCGTAGGGGAGGCGGAGATCGACTATGGCGAAGGGGTGGCGGCCGGCTGGCAGCAGGCCAGAATAGGCTTCCTCCACGGCGAAGGTCAGCCGTCGGTTCTGCACCCAGCGACGGTTGACGAACAGGCTAACGTAGCCTCGGCTGGCCCGCGAGACGTGGGGCGGGCCGGCCAGGCCGGTCACGCTGATAGGCGCACGTTCGCCATCTGCGGGCCAGAGCACGGGCAGCATGGCGGCTGCCACCTCGGCGCCGTGGACGCTGGCCACCGCATCGGTGAGCTGGCCGCTGCCGCTGGTCAGGAGGGCTTGACGACCTTCCATACGCAGGGAGAAGCGCACCTCGGGATAGGCCAGGGCGTACTGACTGACCAGGCTGGCGATGTGCTGATTCTCGGCGGTGGGCGAACGCATGAACTTGCGCCGAGCGGGTTGCTTAGCGAAGAGCTGGAGGACGGTGACTGTGGTGCCCACGGGCGCGCCCCACGTGCCTTGCCCTACCGGTTTTCCGTCTGCCAGGCGAAGGTAAGTCCCGGCAACCGCATTGGCGGTGCGGGAGAGCATCTCCACGTCGGCCGCAGCGGCGATGCTGGGCAACGCCTCTCCCCTAAAGCCCAGGGTGGTGATGCGGGCCAGGTCTTGCGCCGAGGTTACCTTGCTGGTGGCGCAACGATGAAAGGCCAGGGCCAGGTCGCTGGAAGGGATGCCCTTGCCGTTGTCGGTCACCCGAATGAGATCGAGCCCGCTCTGCCTCACCTCGATGGACACCTGACTGGCACCGGCATCAAGGCTGTTCTCTATCAGCTCCTTAACCACCGAGGCTGGGCGCTCTACCACCTCGCCGGCGGCGATAAGGGCGGACACTTCGGGCGGAAGAATGCGAATGGTCACCTCTTGAAGCTCACTCCCCATCCACGTATCTTAGCATCGAACGAATCTCGGGGGGAGGAGATCACCCCTGTCCTTGCCGAAATGTGATTGCCCGCTTCGTTGGCCACTGCTATACTAGCGCCATCGAACAGGGAGCTGAGGAGAGAATATCGGCATGAGGGTTTCCCGCTGGCTGTGGTCGCTGTCTCTGTTGGCGGCTGCCTTCCTGTTGGCTAACAACATTCCCTACCCCTCAGCCTCCTCGCAGGTTCTGGCCCCCGACCTTGGCCTTGTGTCGGCTCAAGCCGCTGCCGCGGAGTTTGTCCCCGGCGAGGTGCTGGTACAGTGTCGCCTGCCGCTACCACCGGCCGCTGTGGCCACTATCCTGAGGCTGGCAGGAGGGGCGATGGTGGAGCGCAATCCCACCCTTGGGCTGTATCGCCTTCGCTTGCCCGAGGGGGTCGATGTGCAACAGGCAGCCGCTCTGTACAGCGAGTTGCCCTGGGTTGAGTATGCGGAGCCCAACTACATTGTTCGGGCAGCGACAGTGCCCGACGACCCCTTGTACCCGGCACACCAGGCTTGGTACTACGACCTCATCAATGCCCCCGCTGGTTGGGATATCGAGAGGGGGAGACCAGCGATCATCGTGGCAGTGCTGGATACGGGGGTGGACCTGAGTCATCCCGATCTGCAGTTCAAGATCTGGACCAACGCCCGCGAGGTGGTGGGCAACGGCATCGACGACGACGGGAACGGCTGCATAGATGATGTCCACGGCTGCGACTTTGTGCCTCTACCGCCCTCCAGCGACCCCAGCGATGACCACGGCCACGGCACGATGGTGGCCGGCATTGTAGGGGCCAGCAGCAACAACGGCCTGGGAGTGGCGGGAACGGCCTGGGGGGTGACCGTGCTGCCGGTGAAGGTGCTCGATTCGACGGGTGCGGGCACAGCCTCCGACGTGGCCCAGGGCATCATCTATGCCGCCAAGAGCGGCGCCCAGGTAATCAACATGAGTATGGCTCGGCCGTCGCCCAGCCACGCTCTGGAGCAGGCGGTGAACGAGGCCCACGACGCCTTCGGGGTCGTCCTGGTCGCGGCTTCGGGGAACGAGGGCCAGGAGGGAGTGGGCTACCCCGCGGCCTATCCGGCGGTCATCGCCGTGTCTGCCTTCGGCCACTCCGACCCCAACAGCCGCGCCCCCTTCAGCAACTGGGGCCCCGAGGTGGATGTGACGGCGCCAGGTGTGGACGTGTACAGCACTCACCTCGGCGGCGGCTACGCTATGGGCGAGGGCACGTCGTTTGCTACCGCCTTCGTATCGGGGCTGGTGGCGCTGCTTCTGTCGCAGGATTCGTCCCGCAGCGACGATGACATCCGCGCGATCCTGCGCATCGCCAGCGATGACCTGCCCAACGGTTCGACGCCCAACTGGGACGGCTGGGGCCGCCTGAACATGGGCAAGGCGCTACAGACCCAGGTCTACCAGACGGTGGTGCCGGGGGTTGTGAGGGGGTAGCGGGGGCCGCGCCCCGCCACAGGCCGGTTAGCGGCGCCTAGCTGCAGGACTGGGGGATATGGCCGCGGTACAGGGAGATGTCGCCGACCACAGTGATGTGGCCGTCGGTGTTGAAGTCCAGGCGCTGCGAGTAGTTGGGGTTGCCAGCCTTGGTCCCGATGCGACCGCTGAAGTTCGAGATGTCGCCGACGACGGTGATGAGGCGGTCCTTGTTGATGTCCAGCGGCCAGGCGTCGTCGGAGGAGCTGTCCGGGCAGTTGTCCTGGGGGTCGGTGCCCAGGTACAGCTCGACCCAGGTCACGAAGCCGTCGTTGTCGTCGTCCTCTTGATAGCTGGGCAAGCCATTGTTGTCCGCATCCTCGCAGAGGGGAACGGTCGGGCTCAAACCGTCAAGATAAGCCTTGATCCCATCGATGTCTGCTTGCGTTACTGCCCCATCTCCGTTGATGTCAGCTCTTAGTTTCTGTTCCGGAGTTAGCGATCCTGTTCCCTCTAGGAATCCAGATATGATGCCGATATCGACATAGGTCACGTAGCCGTCGCCATCGACGTCTGCATAGGAGTCACAGGGGGAAGGAGGAGGAGTGAGGACGTCTACAGTGCAGAATGCTTTGCTATCGCCTAGCCCACACATCTCTTGAGCTGTCCACCAAGTTGCCGAGGATTTGCATTGAGCCGAGTAAGTGTAGGTTCCCGGAGCAGGGGGAGCGGTCAGAGCTAGCGTTTCGCTGTGCCATCGACACTCTCCAAAATCGCCCCATTGGCAGGATTCTCGTTTGAAGGATGACTCCCTCTGGACCGTTCTGGTTTCATACTCAGGGGCCGTACGGAGATCGCCGTACGCGTCTCGGTATTGGCCGCCAGTACCGTAGTATTCATACTGAATCTCGAAACTTTGGTTCGTATAGACTGAAGCAGGACAGTCCAAGTTCTGGATATAACAAGTCGGACAGGTTGCACATACCCCAGTGCCAGCGGCGTCATAGGTACAACCCTGAGGGCAAGAATCTCTGTAAAGATAGCAAGAGTTATCTGGGAAGCAATAGGGGGGATCCGCTAGATCTGGATCGGGGTGAGGGACGCGACCCCCGAACTGGCTGCTAGGATAGGATGCGTACCCTCCCAGGTAACCCCCGCAGACGGAAGCAGGGGAGATGGGTCCGCAGTCGATGGTAAGGTCATAAGAGCAGTATTGATGAAGGTAGAAACTTCTAACGTCGATCTTTATCCCGTTAAGAGAAACAGAACCAGTCCATGACTTATGCGGATTTGAACTGGAATCGTAATGAAGGAAACTGGGACAGTATGTGCCGGTGGCGTCCGTGCACTCGGATATGGATAAGGTGACCTGGCTGCAATCTCCGCCAGATTGACTGTAAACATTCATATCCACAGTAACGGTTCTTCCCTCTACGCCGTAACCTGCAATTGTTATCGTATCACCCTTATCTATGCAGCCCCCATAGTCAAGCGGATCGCCGCAAACGAGGCGGAAAAGGTGATCTTGATCGACACGATCACAACTGAACGGAGAACATTGCACCGCTCCTCCAGATCCAGAACAAACCGTTCCTGGAGTGCAGGTTCTCTGATATGTCCACTCCCGGCACATTTGACCATTATAGGTACATTTGTAGATATCTCGACCATCACACTTTTCTTGGCCGGCGTTGGGGCACTGATCGTAGCAGCTTTTCTGCTGGCAAGCAGCCCATCTGCAGTTTGACTGGCAGTATTTCACTCCTTCCTGGCCAGAACCTAGGGAACAAAGACTCCAACTGCCCGGAGGATCACATTCTTCGCCTTCTTCGACTGTGCCATTGGCGCAAACAGGCTGGGGCCCTGGAGAGATGGGCGCGTCGATGCTGGGTTCGTTGGAGAGGCTGTAGGAGGTGTCCCAGAACCACGCCCTCACGCGATAGGTGAGGGTCTTCCCCTCTTGGCTGGAGGGCAGGGTATCTGAGTAGCTGGTCGTGTTGGCGGAAACGGTCTGAAGGTCAAAGAAGAGGCCTGTACCCACCTTCTTCTGAATGGCAAAGCCCGACTCGCCTTGGGTGTCGGTCCAATTGAGATTCACCCTCACGCCGGCGGGAGTTGAGGCGGCGACTCCCTCACCCACGCCGCTGGCAGTTGAAGCAGAGAGGTTTTTCAGATAAGGGGGAGTAGACTGGGCAGCTTGAACCAGGGGAGAAGAACCGCTGCCATTCCCGGTCCGCAGGTGATACCAGTTGTTACCGCCTGGTGTTGTGTCATTGTCGGGGCAGTTGTAAGTGCAGAACACCGTCCTGTTACCAGCTAGATCATAGGCTACGGCGGTTATTCCGTATGTCCAGTTTGTCTTAGGGAAATCGTCTACGGTCAAGCTTGTACGACAAGAGCCGCTATCGCAATTTGGAGAAATCCCCGGCTGCAGGATCGACCATGTGAAGCCGCTGCTCGCTTCAACAAGGTATTGGACAAGAGTCAGGTCGTAGCCAGGATCAACTACGTTTATTTCAATGGTAGTCGGACCACCGTCGATCAGGGTGTCACCGTCGTTGTCCACTAGGGAAGGATTGGGGCAAGCGATGATACCGATGTCTGGGTTGTACGGCTGGTGGTGGCCATAGTACTGGAGAACGTTCTCCACATCTCTCGCGCTGGGCCCGGACAGGCACGGATCGTCTCTGGTCATCCGGTTGTTGTCGCCCATTATGCGCTGGGCGTCACACATACTCTCACAGTCATGGTCCTCCAAACCCAGGATGTGCCCCCACTCGTGAGCGGCGATGGTAGTCTGCCACGAAGGGACGATCATGTATTTGTCGTAATCGAAGTAGACCCTCGCCTCTTTGACCATGTCCCAATTCGCGTTCTCGGGCCACGTAAATACTGCGCAGCCGGCGGCGTGAGCGCCTCCGGGACCGCAATCGTTCACCAGGTCTTCGCTCCAGTTCAGCTTTACCTGCGTATCGTTGACGCACTCGACGTAGCCAAAGTCCATGCCGGACATGGCTCCGTCCCAATTCTCCACCCCCAAGCCCCACCCCAACGGCGTGAAAGGGTGAGGGCTCGTGGACGTGCAGGCAGAGTAGGTGATGTGCCTATCGCCGGTGAGCATCAGGTCGGGCCAGCGGGGATGGTACCAGAGGTAGTCGGTTGGTATCTTAGCACTGGCCAACCCTGCGCCTGCCGCCCAAGCGGCGAGCGTCAGACCCATCAGTGCCAGGCCAAGCAGGGCGGATCTGCGCCAATTCATTGGCTGGCCACTTCTATCTGGGCAAACAAGCGGTCGAACGCCTCCCTGTCGTCCGGATGGATGGCAGAAAGGTCGCTCTCGAGTTCGCCCGTCTTCGCGTCGATCCAGAGCGCGGACCTCGTGTTGTAGAACTCGACTGAGGATCCTGACGTATTGGGCTCGAGGCCGTCATATTCCACAATGCTTATCGCGATCCCCGCCGCCGGGTCGGGCTCCACGAAAGTGATTGGGCCCAGCTGGCGGCGCGGCGTGCTGGGCAGGGTGGCGCCATAGGGCCAGGGGGCGCTTGCGCCCGCTGCAGTCTGCGCTTGTCCCACCGTCAACGTAGCCAGAATGGCATCGAAGGCCGCGCGGTCGCTGGCCAGCACGTCGTCGCGTACCACTTTGCCCGTTTCGGCGTCGATCGTGACCACCGACTCGTGTCCACTGCCGATCAACTTAAGCACCGGGCCCGTAAAACCTTGGGCCTCCGCCGGGGGATCATCCATCAGACGCAAATCTTGGATGTCAGAGCCAGAGGGGATGGTCACGGTCACATTGCCCCAGCTGACCTGCCGGGCCTCCGCCTGTCCCTCATTCCGGAGCGTGTAGGCCCCAAAGGCCGCTCCGCCGAGAGCAGCCACGACCACCACCGCCACAAAGATGCCGAGAACAAGCCGCTTAGTCATTTCACTACACCCCCATTACCTGGCCAGCCTATTCTACTCCGGCCCACCGACACTATGTCAAGACCTTTTGCGCACTTTCCGACAACTTTTTTTCACGCCCATGCGCCTCGCGCCCCAGTGCGAGCGCCCTCCACCGCTGATGGTTCGTCATCCGCCGGACGCCAGAGGACGTCCGCCTTTGGCGGAGGCGGACCCGCCTCAGGCGGGGGCCCACCAGTGCCAGGCCAAGCAGGGCGGATCGGCTGCGATTCATTGGCTGTCCACTTTTACCTGAGCCAGCAGGCGGTCGAACGCCTCCCTGTCGTCCGGATGCATGGCGTCGTCCCTGATGAGTTCGCCCGTCTCCGCGTCGACCCAGCGCTGGGATCTCGTGTTGTAGAACACGAGTGCCGTTGACGATGTACCGGGCCTGAAGCTGGAAGATTGGATAATACTTATCGCGATCCCCGACGCCGGGTCGGGCGCCAGGTAGCTGATTGAGCCCAGCTGGATGCGCGGCGTGCTGGGCAGGGTGGCGCCATAGGGCCAGGGGGCGCTTGCGCCCGCTGCAGTCTGCGGCTGTCCCACGTTCACCGTAGCCAGAACGGCATCGAAGGCCGCGCGTTCGCTGGCCAGCACGTCGTCGCTTATGACCTTACCCGTCTCGGCGTCGATCACGACCATCGACTCGAGTCCACTGGTGGCCAATTCAAGCACCGGGCCCGCCATCTGGATACCAGACTTCTCACGCACATAGAAGATGTCAGAGTCAGAGGGGATGGTCACGGTCACATTGCCCCACCGGACCTGCCGGGCCTCCGCCTGTGCCTCATTCCGGAGCGTGTAGGCCCCGAAGGCCGCTCCGCCAAGGCCGGCCACGACCACCACCGCCACAAAGATGCCGAGAACAAGCCGCTTAGTCATTTCGCCACACCTCTCTCGCTCCTGTCACGCTTATTCTACTCCCGCTCACGAGCGGCCTGTCAATACCCTCCGCGAGCTTTTTGCATAACGTTTTGTGAGGCTCCGGGGGGCTCGCGCCCCGTCGCGTGTGCCCTCCTCCGCTCATCCTGAGCCTGTCCTGAGGGCAGCCGAAGGGCTTGTCGAAGGGCGAGCGGGGCGTTTCGGGCAGCCTACCCCTGCTTCCCCCGCGCCCTCTCGCGCAGCTCGTACAGCTTGGTGAGGGCCTGCAGCGGGGTGAGGCCGTCCACGTCTAGGGAGGCCAGCTCCTCGAGCAGGGCGTGGTTGGCGTCCAGGAGGGATAGCTGGACGGCGGCCTCTCTCGGCCCCGCCCTGAGCTTGTCGAAGGGGCGGCCGCGGCGGGGCAGGCGGTCGCGCCGCTCCTCCAGCTCGCTCAGCACCTCCTGCGCCCGCTGGATGACCGGTCGGGGCAGGCCGGCAAGCTGGGCCACGTGGACGCCGTAGCTCTTGTCGGCGCCGCCGGGCAGGATGCGGTGGAGGAAGACAACTCGCCCCTCTTCTTCGCTCACGGCCACGTTGCAGTTCTTCACCCGCGGCAGGAGGGCGGCCAGGTCGATCAGCTCGTGGTAGTGGGTGGCGAACAGGGTCTTGGCGGCCACCTCCGGCCGATGGTGGATGAACTCGACCACGGCGCGGGCGATGGCCAT
>JALHUG010000302.1 GCA_022866185.1 Dehalococcoidia bacterium | reverse complement strand
GGCCGGTGGTGAGCCGGGCGATGACATTCTGCCAGCGCGAATTGACCCACTGGCCCATGATCCCTCGATCATTGATCAGCTTGAGCATCAGCAGCAGGATCACAGGCAGAAGGATGCCGTTCACCACATTGGGCAGGAACATCAGCACCAACAACGGCACGCCGGGGATGAGCGCCACCGCAGCGCCGATTACGATGAGCGCGGCAAACAGGCCGAAGAAGGCAGGTGCTTGTCGCAGTGGCCGGTTGACGCTGCGCTCCCAGCCAAAGGCCTCACATACAGCGTAGGCCGTGCTGAGGGGCAGCACCACAGCGGCCATGAGTGACGCGTTGAGCAGGCCAATGGCGAACAGCCTAGCCGTGAAGTCCCCGGCCAGCGGTCGCAGCGTTTGGGCGACATCCGTCACTGTCTCCGCAGGCTTGCCGTGGGCAAAGAGGGTGGCTGCCGTGGTCACGATGATGAAGAAGGCAATGAAGTTGGTAAAGAAAGAGCCGACGTACACATCCAGGCGTTCTAGCGAGTACTCCCGTTCGCCCAGGCCCTTGTCGACCACGCTGGACTGCAGGTAGAACTGCATCCACGGCGCAATGGTGGTGCCGATGACGCCGATAAGGATCGTGAGGTAGGGGAGGGTGAAGTGAAAGCTTGGGACGACGAAGTTGCTGCCCACCGCACTCCAGTCGGGCTTCGCCACGAAGCCAGTGATGACGTAGGAGATGAAGACCAGGGAGACCGTCAGCAGCACCACCTCGACGCGCCGATAGGACCCGTAGACCACCACCAGGAAGACCAGCGCTGCCGCGATGGGAACGGTGATGTAGCGCGATATCCCAAAGAGCTCCGATGCGCCGGCCACACCCGCGAACTCGGCCACCGTGGTCGCGACATTGGCCGCGAGCAGGGCCAGCATCGCCAGGGCAGTGATGTGCACCCCACAGCGTTCCCGGATCAGATCGGCGAGCCCTTTGCCTGTGATGGCGCCCATGCGTGCCGACATCTCTTGGACCACCGACAGCGCCACGATGGTCAAGAGTAGGACCCACAGCAACGAATAGCCGAAGCGCGCCCCAGCGATGGCGTAGCCGGCGATGCCCGTCGCATCATCGTCGACGATGCCCGTAATGATGCCCGGGCCCATGACGGCCAGGAAAGGCGCCAGCCGCAGCAGCCCGCTCAGACGGGTGACGACGATAGCCCTTAGCGGGAACTTGCGCTCGGCCCGCTCCGCCATGGCTCAACCAATCATTCGCCGCGGCAGGTTGCGCCAGGATCGGGGCGCTACCAGTTCCACAACGTCGTTGACCGTAACAACCCCCTTAATACGATTCTCTTCATCCACCACGGGAATGGCGAGGAAGTCATACCGGATCAGCATCGCCGCTACCTCCTCCTGAGAATCGTCCAGGCGCACGTACTTTATGTCGCTCCGCATGATCGCCGCCATCCGCTCATTCGGTTGCCCGACGACGAGGTCGCGCAGCGAAAGGACGCCGCTAAGGCGGCCAGCATCATCGACGACGTAGAGGTAGTAGATCTCGTCCTCCGGCGGCGCGTTACGCCGGAGCTTCGCGATGACCTCGTCGGCCGTATCCGTCTCCTGGACCACGATCACCCGGCTATTCATCAAGCCGCCGGCCGTGTCCTCAGGGTAGGCAAGAAGTGACCGCACCTCCTGTGCAGCCTGCGGCTCCATGAGGCTCATGAGCTCCTCCGCCCGCTCCTTCTCGACATCGCCCAGAACGTCGGCGGCATCGTCGGGTGGCATCTCCTCCAGCACGTCGGCGGCCTCCTCGGGTTCCATCGCCGATAGCACAGCGGCCTGGTGATCCTCAGACAGCTCAGCGAGCGCGCGCGCCGCAGTCCTATCCTGCAGGGCTTCTAGCACGTCCGCGCCTTCGCCGGCCGACATCTGGCTGATGACCGCGGCGATGTCGGCCGAGCGCATGCGGTGCACCCGGTCGAACGGTACCTTGAGGCGAACTTCGTCCACCGCCGGCCCGATGTCGACCTCCTCCCAGTCGATGATGTGCGGGCGACTCCGGCCGAACAGGCGGGCGAGCCATTCCAGGCCGAGCCGTCGGAGCAGGCCGGCAGTGGAGCTATCGACGCCCGCCAGGCGCAGGTCATCGTCCAGGGGGGTGACCACGAGATCGTTGACGCGCACCAGCCTGACGCCGTGGGTGTCGACGATCTGCTTGTCCAGCACGTCCTGTGCCAGCCAGATGAGGTCAGTGCCGGGCTCTTGGTACGCGCCCAGGTCGAAAGGGCCACGGAGCACGGTGCCGCGGGGCGTCACGGTACGCACGTCAGCCCAGGGGATGGCGTAGAGACGCCGCGCGCTGCGGACAACCACGGCGCAGATGGGAGGGTAGGGAACCTCCGTCAGGACGAGCAGATCGCGGAGGGTGCCGACGCGCATGCCGTCAGGATCAAGGACGGGACGGCCCAGAATTTGACTCAAGAACGGCATAGAAAACCACCTCCCAAGGAGTGCTCATGCGGGAGGTGGTCCACCGCGGGCGAGCCGCGGCCGCGCGAGGGTCCGCGTCAGCGGCGACTCAGCAGAAGCGAAGTACCTCCCCCGCCTTTGTCTGTATGGCCGCTATGGCAGCCGTCTTGGTCGCTCTCCATGATCGTTCGCTGACACCTG
>JALHUG010000001.1 GCA_022866185.1 Dehalococcoidia bacterium | reverse complement strand
CCAGTCGCTGCGTGCCCATCTGATGGAAGAGGCCTTCGAGGCCCTGCAGGCGCTCGACGCCGAGGATCCGGGCGCCCTGCGGGAGGAGCTCGGTGACCTGCTGCTCCAGATCGTGCTCCAGGTCCAGATCGCCACCGAGGCAGGGGAGTTCTCGATGGCCGATGTGATCTGCGGCATCAACGCCAAGATCGTCCGGCGCCATCCACACGTCTTCGGCGGCCTGGAGGTTGGCGGCGTGGAGCAGGTCCTGCAGAACTGGGAGGCGCTCAAGGCCGTCGAGCGGGCCGAGAACGGGGAAGGGAAGGGACTGCTGGGCGGCGTGCCGATCGGCCTGCCGGCTCTGGCACAGGCCGCCGAGATCCAGCGGCGTGTGGCGAGAGTCGGTTTCGATTGGCCGGATCGCGAGGGGGTGCTGGCGAAGATCGGGGAGGAGATACGGGAGGTGGAAGAGGCGGCGAATCCCGCGTCACGCGCGGCCGAGGTCGGCGATCTCCTCTTTGCCGTGGTCAACTACGCCCGTTGGCTGGACGTCGATCCGGAGGCGGGCTTGCGGGAGGCCAATCGACGGTTCCGGCTGCGATTCGCCAAGATCGAGGCAGCAGCCGTCGAAGGCGGGCGCGGACTGGAAGGGATGTCCCTCGAGGAGATGGATCGTCTGTGGGAGGCCGCCAAAGGGGATGAGGAAGGCGGCCGCGCCATTGGGTGATGCTGAAGATCGGCGCCCCTGTCGGCGCCGTGGCCAGAGGACGCCGATACCGTGGGCGGCCAGGATTGCCGCCTCTCCCCGCCTGGGCTATACTCGCCGGCCGAGGGCAACCACCAAAGCGTTCACCACAGGAGACACTATGAAATCGAAGCTTCCGTTCTTGGGTTTGATCGCGGCCGCCTCGCTCTTGCTGGCGGCCTGCAATGTCAACATGGCTACCGATATCAATGCCGACGGCTCGGGGGAGATGCGGACCGAGATCGGCCTCACCCAGGCCGATAAGGACTCGCTGGCCAGCATGTCCGGCGGCGAGGTCGCCGACTGGTGCACCCAGATCACGTCCAGCAGCGATCTGCCGCAGGGGATGCGCTTCACGCAGGAGGAGCGCGGCGACGAGACGTGGTGCATTGCGACCGTGCCGTTCTCCAGCCTGGACGAGCTGCGGCGTCTGTATAGCGATTCGAGCGGGATCAGTGTGGACCGGTTGGAGATCGCCGACGGAAGGTTCTACTACGACCTCACTCTCGACAACACGAGCAGCGGTGCCGGGATGTTCGGCATCAACATGACCTGGCAGCTCCAGGCGCCCGGAACGGTCGCCAGCCACAACGCCGACTCGCTGGATGGCCGGACCCTCATCTGGCACCTGACCAGCGGCGGACCCAGCCGGCTGCAAGCCGAGAGCGCCGTGGGCGGGACGATCTCACCCGCGCTCATTGTGGCGTTCATCGGCCTGGGGTGTCTGTGCCTTGTCGGAGTTGTCGTCATCGTCGTGGTCGTGGTTCTTCTGGTTCGGCGATCAAAGAAAGCGTAGCCGGTTGTTCCGACGGGATGAGCCAAACAGGGAGGCCTCGGCCTCCCTGTTTTCTGTCCTGGGCACAGGGCTGTTTGTAATCCGGACAACATTGGCCGATGATAGGGTCCCAAGCGATCGCTCGTGTCTGGTCACGATTCCCGGGGCGGCCGCGATGCTTCCGAGGAGCAGCTCTGTGTCACGAACGCGAATGCCCTCACATCGGACGATGCTGGCGACGGTTCTGCTCGTAGGCCTGGCGTTGGCGGGATGTGCAGCCCGCCCTCTGCTGCCATCCCGGCTGCAGCGGAGGCGGGTCCAGATCTAGGAGCGTGATGAAATGGCCTTGG
>JALHUG010000301.1 GCA_022866185.1 Dehalococcoidia bacterium | reverse complement strand
TGGACTACCCGGGCGTGGGGCCCGAGCACAGCTACTACAAGGAGGAGGGCCGCGCCACCTACGTGGCGGTGACGGACAAGGAGGCCCTGGAGGGCTTCTGCCTCTTGTGCCAGACGGAGGGCATCCCGCCCGCCCTGGAGCCGGCGCACGCCATCGCCTATGTCGCCCAGCTTGCCCCCACCCTACCGCCCGACGCCATCATCCTCGTCTGCCTGTCCGGGCGCGGCGACAAGGACATGGAGGTGGTGGCGAAGGCGCTGGGGGTAGGGCTCTAGGCGTCGGCAGCGTCCGCGACTCTGGCTGGCAGCACATCCTTTAGGCCCGCTTGCGGGGCTGGTTCGCCGTTGATGGCATGATTCTCAACCCCCGCCTGAAGGCGTTCAACTATTTAGATTCACCTCTGCGGGATAAATCCCGCAGCTTCCCCAAAGCTGAGGGTTTCAACCCTCAGGGGTGTTCTTATTTTCTTGATGACCATCAGGCTGGGGTTGTGTGCGAACCCAGGAGGCCAGAACCCATCAATCGTGAACCAGCGATCGCTTGCGCCCTATCAGTCTGGCCACCGCCTTCGGCCCTCGATCCCCCTCGATCACGCCCTCGTGGTAGAGCAGCGTCTCCAGGCCAGCGAACATCTCCCGCAGCTCGCCGGGGCGTAGCAGGTGGTCGGGGACCTTGGGGCCCCAGCCGAACTGGAGCTGGTCGATGGTGAAGCTCTCGAACACCAGCACGCCGCCCGGCTTGAGGGCGGCGACGATCGAGGGCGCCAGGCTGCGCTGAAGGTAGTAGAAGTTGACGATCAGGTCGTACTCTTCGCTGGGAAGGCGGTAGTGCTCCAGGTCGGCCACCAGGGCCTCGACAGGCAGGCCCAGGCGCTGCGCCTTCTCGCGGCACTTCTCGACCGCCACCGCCGATAGGTCGATGCCTGTCACCCGAAAGCCGAGGGAGGCCAGGTAGAGAGCGTTGCGGCCGGTGCCCATGGCGATGTCCAGGGCCTTGCCCCCTTTGGGCAGAAGGGACAGGTTCTCCGTCAGGAAGGCGGCTGGCTCGTCGGGCATGGTTAGCCCCAGCCGATAGCGCTCGTCCCACTCCTTGGCTGCGTCCTGCATGGCCTTCGCCTCGCCGAGAGCAGTGTACGGCAGGAGAGGGTTCGCGTCCAAGCGGCAATTTGCCAGCAGTGGGCGCTCATGCTATTAATAGAATCAGCCTATCGGTTTGGCGAGGAGTGAAGGATATGCTGGTTCAGCCGCAACAAGCCGGCGAGAGGGCGGGACCGCAGGTGCCGTGGAAGCTACGTGACCTGGGGCTGGCCAGCGCCTGGGTCGTGGTGGCCAATATCCTCCTCAGCATCCCGGTGGTCATCGCCTTCTCTGCCGCGCGAGATGTCGGCGATGACGGCAAGATGGCGGCTGTCCTGGTGGCCAGCCTGGCCGGAGAGGTGGCCTTGCTGGGAGCGGCCGCTTGGTTCAGCGTGCGGCGATACGCTTGCGGCTGGCGAGCGCTGGGCTTTCGCCGCGCCGTTCGCGGTGGCTGGTGGGTCTCGGTGGCGGTGGTCCTGGCAGCCTACTTCACCCTCTACGTCTATATCCTGATCGTGGAGCTGCGCGGATTGGACTGGCTGGTGCCCGGAAGTACGGTGCCCGATGATTCCTTCAAGAGCGCGGTCTCCCTGCCTCTGGTGGCAGTGCTGGCGACAGTGGCTGCACCCATCGCCGAGGAGACCTTCTTCCGTGGCTTTCTTTTCGCGCGCCTGCGAATGCGCTGGGGCACCTTTCGGGGAGCCTTGGTCAGCGGACTCCTGTTCGCCGCGCTCCACTTCAACCTGGGGGCCCTGGTCCCCTTCACCATCATCGGCATGCTCCTGGCCTGGGCCTACGTTTTCTCCGGCTCTCTTTGGGTCGCCATTGGGGCCCATTTCCTTTTCAATTCGGTGAGCGTCATCTTGGCTGTGGTCCTGGGAGGAGGGTCGTGAGTCGCATCGGCCAGACGATGGCCCGTCTGCGGCAGCAGGGGCGGCTGGGCCTCATCGCCTACCTCACGGTGGGCTACCCGGACGTAGAGGCCACGCTGCGGCTGGTGCCCGCTCTGGCGGGTGGCGGCGCCGATATGGTGGAGCTGGGTGTGCCCTTCAGCGACCCTCTGGCCGATGGCACTACCATTCAGCGGGCCAGCCACCACGCTCTCCAGCAGGGGGTGACGCCGGCCCTCTGTCTGGACGTGGTGAGGCAGCTCAGGGCGCGGGGGCTTGCTATACCGCTTCTGCTTATGGGATACTACAACCCCGTACTGGCGTACGGGATCGATGAGTTCGCCCGCGATGCCGCTGGCGCGGGGGCTGACGGCCTGATCGAGGTGGACTTGCCGCCCGAGGAGGCTGCCGGCGTGCGAACCGCCTGCGCTGGTCGTGGGCTCGATTTGATCTATCTCCTGGCGCCGACCAGCAGCGATGAGCGCATCGCTCTGGTGGCGGCCCAGGCGAGCGGTTTCATATATTGCGTCAGCTTGGCAGGGGTCACCGGCGCTCGCGGTGAGCTATCGTCGGGGCTGCCGCAGTTCCTGGCACGGGTGCGACGCCACACCTCGTTGCCTTTGGCTGTGGGCTTCGGCATCTCCAAGCGGGAGCACCTGGAGACGGTAGCCGGTCTGGGGGCAGAGGCCGCTGTTATTGGCAGTGCTATCATCGACGTTATCGACCGCGCACCCGCCGAAGAGCGGGAGGAAAGGGTGAGGGAATATGTGGAGGTGGTTACTGGCCGACGGAAGGCCACGGTCTAGGACGACCAGTGGCTTCCAGGCCGGGGCATTCGCTCCGCGCTAGCCCGCCTGGTGGTAGGCGGGCCGGCCTGGCAGGCTCGTTTGCGGGGGAAGGGGAGACTCTTCGGCATGCTGTGTCGAGGTATCCGCGGCGCTACCACGGTGGAGGCCAACAGCCGCGAAGCCATCCTGGAGGCCACTGGCGAACTGTTGGCGGCGATGGTGGCGGCCAACGACATCAAGCCTGAGGATGTGGTCAGCGCCTTCTTCACCACCACCCCCGACCTGAACGCCGAGTTCCCCGCCCTGGCCGCTCGTCGGCTGGGGTGGAACGATGTGCCTCTCCTGTGCGGGCACGAGATGGCCGTGCCGGGGAGCCTGCCTATGTGCCTGCGTATTCTCTTGCACATGAACACGGACAAGACGGCCGATCAGATCGTGCACGTCTACCTGCGGGGGGCCAGGGTTCTAAGGCCGGACTTTCGGTTCGAGCCTGAGGGCAAGCCCTAGGGAGGCAATCCTATGATAGTGGTGATGAAAGTAGGCTCAGCAGAAAGGGAGATCGATGGGGTTCTAGAACGCCTGAAAGAGTTGGGTTTCAAGGGCAGCCTCTCCCGTGGCGTGGAGAGGACTGTCATCGGGGTGGTAGGCCAAACCTATCCCGAGCTGGCCGACGAGCTGGCTGTGCTGGAGGGTGTGGCGGACGTAGTGCCGATCAGCCGGCCCTACAAGCTGGCCAGCCGCGAGTTCAAGCCCGAGGACACGGTCATCAAGGTGGGCAACGTGACCATCGGCGGTGGCAACACGGTGGTTATGGCCGGCCAGTGCTCGGTGGACACCGAGGAGCAAATGATGGCCACTGCCCGGCTGGTGAAGGAGGCTGGTGGCCACATCCTGCGCGGCGGCGCCTTCAAGCCGCGCACCAACCCCTACGCCTTCCGCGGCCTGGGAGAGAAGGGGCTCCAGATCCTGGCGACGGCCAGGGAGGAAACCGGCCTGCCGATCATCAGCGAAGTGATGGACCCGCGCGATGTGGAGCTGGTGGCCCGTTATGCGGACATCCTTCAGGTCGGCAGCCGCAGTATGCAGAATTTCGCCCTTCTGGACGAGGTGGGGCGTTCGGGCAAGCCGGTGCTGCTCAAGCGGGGCATGTGGGCCCCCTTGCAGGAGTGGCTCTTGGCCGCTGAGTACGTCCTGGCCCAAGGGAACGGTGAGGTGATCCTCTGCGAGAGGGGCATTCGTACCTTCGAGACCAGCACCCGCTTCACCATGGACCTGAGCGCCATTCCGGCGGTCAAGCGCCTCAGCCATCTGCCGATCATCGGCGACCCCAGTCATGCCACTGGCCACCGCTACCTGGTGGAGCCCATGGCCATGGCGTCAGTGGCTGCCGGCGCCGACGGCCTCATCGTGGAGCTGCACCCCAATCCCGACCAGGCCCTCTCCGATGGCGCCCAGTCCCTCACCTTCGGCGGCTTCCGGCAGTTGATGGAGCGCGTGGGGGAGGTGGCCAAGGCGGTGGGGAGGCCGCTGGCGGCGGCGAGCTAGGTGAAGGTAGGAATCGGGGGGCCCGGGAGACGGATAAGGCAGGCAGAGGTGTTTGAGCTAAAGCTATCGGTCTTCCAGGGCCCCCTCGACCTTCTCCTCCAACTCATCGAGAAGGAGGAGTTGGACATCACCGCCGTATCGCTGGCTCAGGTCACCGACCAGTACTGGGTTCACCTGCGTTCCGCTGAGGAGCTGGACGCCGAGGCCTTGGCCGAATTCATAGCCGTGGGGGCCAGGCTGCTCTACATAAAGTCTCGCGTCCTCTTGCCTGAACTGAGGCCTCGCCAGAGAGTGGACGAAGAGAAGGATGTGGGTGGGGCTTTGGCCCAGATGGTGGTGGAATACAAGCGATTCCGGGAGGCTGCGGAAACCTTTCGCGACCTGGAGGAACAAGGGCGCCATGCCTACCCTCGCCTGGCCCCGCCGTCCAAAGACTTCCTTCTGCCGCCGGGGCTGAAGGGTGTCACCCTGGAGGGTCTGCTGAACATCTTTGAGGAGGCCCTCAATCGTCAGCCCGCCGAGCCCGAGCAGGAGGAAGGAGCCATCGAGCGGGAGGCGGTGACGGTGGAGGACAAGATGGCGGGGGTGATGGCGGCAGTGGCCGGCGGCTCCGGGCGGGTCTCCTTTCGCGCCCTGGTCGAGGCCTGTACCTCCCGCATCGAGGTGATAGTCGTTTTTCTGGCTGCTCTGGAGCTGATAAAGGCCGGCCAGCTCGTGGCCAGGCAGAGGGGGCGCTTTCGTGACATAATACTGGCGGCGACGGAGGCGGCGGCCAGCGTCTCGCCTTGACCCTTCTGGGAGGCTGTGGTAGTGTCGCCGAGTCAAGTCGGTTTCGGGAAGCGGGAGGGTTTCGGCCCTCCCTTTTTCGCAGAGAATAGGCGATGATTCGGACGGCGAGAGGGGGCGCGTATTCTTCGTGAGTGAGAGCCCGATCCTGGCGCGAGGGGAGCTCAGCCGGGCGGCCCTGGGCTGCGACACCGCCGTGGCCATCGGCGTGTTCGATGGCGTGCATCGAGGCCATCGCTATCTCATCGGCCGGATGGTGGAGCGAGGGCGCCGGGAGGGCCTGGCGACCATGGTGGTTACCTTTCATCCCCATCCCCGCTTGGTGGTTCAGCCTCAGAGCGCGCTCACCTACCTTTGCGGCCTGGAGGAGCGCATCGAGCTTCTGCGAGAGCTGGGAGTGGAGAGCGTGGCCATCCTCTCGTTTACCTCCGAGCTGGCTCAGCTCTCCGCCCGCGAGTTCGTGTCGCTGCTGGTGAATGAGCTGCGGATGAAGCTGCTGGTGGTGGGGGGCGACTTCGCCCTGGGGCGTGGCCGCGAAGGGGATGCGCGGACCATCGCGGTCATAGGTCGGGAGATGGGCTTCGCCGTGGAGGAGGTGGTCCTCCTGACGGCCGGCGGCGAGAAGGTGGGCTCATCCGCCGTGCGCCTGGCCCTGGCCCGAGGCGACATGGAGACGGTGGCCAGCCTGCTGGGCCGGCTCTTCTCGCTGCGAGGGCCCGTCGTTCAGGGCGCCGAGCGAGGCAGATCGCTGGGCTTCCCCACCGCCAACATCGCCTTCGGCCTCGACCGGGCCTTGCCCGCCTTCGGCGTCTACGTCACCCGCGCCTACCTGGTCGATGGCGCCTACCCTGCCGTGACCAACATCGGCCTGCGCCCCACCTTCGGCGAGGACAAGCCGACCGTCGAAACCCACATCCTGGGCTTCGAGGGCGAGCTGCATGGCCAGGAGCTGCGCATCGAGCTCCTGCACCGCCTGCGGGGTGAGATGCGTTTTCCCGACGTGGACGCTCTCAGGGAGCAGATCGAAAAGGACATCGCCGCCGCTAGGGCCTACTTGTCATGAGCAGGGCTGCTGTCAGGGTTCCCAAAGACGAGGAGCTGCGCTGGATCCTCCGCCGCGCCGTGGTGGAGGCTATCCCTGAGGACGAGTTCGTGGCGGCCCTGCGCTCGGGCCGCCGCCTTCGCCTGAAGATGGGCTTCGACCCCAGCGCGCCCGACCTCACCCTGGGCCACGCCGTCGGCCTGCGCAAGCTGCGCCAGCTCCAGGAGCTTGGCCACCAGGTGGTGGTCGTCGTCGGCGACTGGACGGCCCGCATCGGCGACCCCAGCGGCCAGTCGCAGACGCGCCCGATGCTCACCGCCGAGGAGGTCAAAGCCAACGCCGAGACCTACCTGCGCCAGTTCTTCATGGTGGTGGACAGCGAGCGCACCGAGGTCCGCTGGCAGAGCGAGTGGTACGACAAGTTCGACCTGGAGACAGTGGTGCGCCTGACCGCTCGCTTCACGGTGGCCCAGATCCTCCAGCGGGACGACTACTCCCAGCGGTTCGCCGCTCACAAGCCGATCGGCCTGCACGAGTTCCTCGACCCTCTGCTCCAGGCGTACGATTCGGTGGCCGTCGAGGCCGATGTGGAGTTCGGAGGCACCGACCAGAAGTTCAACCTGCTGGTGGGCCGCGACCTTCAGGAGATGGTGGGCCAGCGGCCGCAGCAGTGCTTCATGGTGCCGCTGCTGGTGGGCACCGATGGCAAGGTGAAGATGAGCAAGAGCCTGGGCAACTACATCGCCCTGGAGGACCCGCCGCAGGAGATGTACGGCAAGGTCATGTCGCTGCCCGATGACGTGATGATGGACTACTACGAGCTGGTGACGGATGTGCCTGACAAGGAACTGGCGGAGATGGGGGAGGCCCTGCGGACGCGCTCAGTGAATCCGATGGAGGTGAAGATGCGCCTGGCGCGGGAGATAGTCGAGCAGTTCCACAGCGCCGAGGCGGCCCAGGCAGCGGAGGCGGAGTTCACGCGGGTGTTCCGCCGGCGAGAGCTACCGGAAGAGTCGGCGCAAGAGGTGCCGCTGGACTTTCGTGGCCAGTCTTCGGCCGAATTCACAATCGATCTGCTGATCGTGGAGCACTGTGGGCTGTCGCGCAGCGAAGTCAGGCGCCTCATCCGGCAGGGAGCCATCGAGGTAGACGGTGCTCCTCTGGAGGGTACGAGCGTGGTGATAAGGCCGGGCTCCACCATCCGCGTGGGCAAGCGCCGCTTCCTGCGCATCGTGGACGCCGATAAGCAATCGCAGACGTAGCTGCAGGGCTTCTCCGCCGAAGGCGGATGCGCCTCCGGCGCAAGCCCTGTCCACCGTCGTTCTGAGCGCAGCGAAGAACCCGGGCCCTTCGCTTTGCTCAGGGTGGCGCTCGTGGAGGCTTTCGAATTCTAAGGAGGGGGAAATGTCTAAGGCCGTAGTTCTCGTCTTCACCGACTGCGCAGACCCCGCGCGGGAGAAAGAGTTCAATGAGTGGTATGAAAACACCCACGTGCCGGACATCCTAGAGGCGCCGGACTTCGTGGGCTGCACTCGCTATGAGCTGATGGGCAACCCCGGCCCGGGGCAGGGGAAGTACCTGGCTATCTACGAAGTGGAGAGCGATGACCTGAAGTCCGCCCTGGCTGCCCTCCAGCAGAGGGCGGCCCAGTTGGGCGCTCAGAAGCGGGTAATCGACTGCCTGCGCCTGGTCTCGTTCACGGCCTGCCGCGAGCTGGGCCCGCGCCAAAGCGCGTGACGCTATCCGCTGGTGGTGCGGCAGCGCACTTGCTAGGTAATTGGCTCATGATTGGTGGGCTCTGGGCTCTCGGGTTCACACGCAACCCCCCCGACAGGTCGGGGGGGCATGAGGTGTCGATCCGATGCCCCCGCCTTTAGGCGGGGGTCGAGAATCAAGCCACCGCCGGCGGTGCGGTTCCGCCCCCTAGCCCTTCTGCTCCTTTTGGGCCTGCTCGATGATGCGCTGGGCGACGTGGGCGGGGACCTCTTCGTAGTGGCTGAACTGCATGGAGTAGCTGCCCCGACCCTGGGTCATCGAGCGTAGGTCGGCGGCATAGTGCTGTACCTCGGCCAGGGGTGCCTGGGCCTCGATCATGGTGTAGCTGCCATGGGGCGTCATCCCCAGCACCTTGGCCCGCTTGCCGTTGAGGTCGCTGATAACGTCCCCGGTATTGGCTTCGGGCACCACGACCTGCAGGTTCATTATGGGCTCCAGGAGCACCGGGTGGGCGTCCTGGGCTCCTTTCTTGAGGGCAGCGGCGGCAGCGATCTTGAAGGCGATGTCCGAGGAGTCCACCGGATGTTCCTTGCCGTCGAACAGGGTCGCCTTCATGTCAATCAGGGGATAGCGGGCCAGCACTCCCTCCTGCAGGGCCTCCATCACACCCTTCTCCACCGACGATATGTACTGCCTGGGCACAACGCCGCCGACGATGCGGTTGGCGAACTCGAAGCCGCTGTTGCGGGGCAAGGGCGTCAGCTCGATGGCCACGCGGGCATACTGGCCGTGGCCGCCGGTCTGCTTCTTGTGGGTGTACTCGGCGGAGGAGTTGGTGGTGATGGTCTCCTTATAGGGCACCTTGGGCGTAGTCATCTCCAGGTCTACGCCGAACTTGCGGCGTATCTTCTCTACTGCCACCTCCACGTGGGAATCGCCCAGGCCGGACAGGATCGTCTCGTTGGTGTCCTGGTTGCGGCTGGCGCGAAGGGTGGGGTCCTCCTCGACGATGCGAGTGAGGGCGCTGCCCATCTTATCCAGGTCGGCCTTGCTCTTGGGGTGAACGGCACCGCTGAAGGCGGGCTCGGGGAAGGAGATGCCCGGCAGGATGATGGGCTTCTCGCGGGTGGTCAGTGTATCGCCGGTGCTGGTCTCGGCCAGCTTGGCCACGGCGCCGATGTCGCCGGCAAGCACCTGGCTCACCGGCTCCTGGCTCTTACCTCGGATGAGGTACAGGGGCCCGATGCGCTCGGCGCTGCCCTTGTTCGCGTTCCAGGCCTGCGAATCGGCTTTGAGGGTGCCGCAGTAGACGCGGAAGTAAGTGAGGCGACCGACGTAGGGGTCGGCCGTAGTCTTGAACACCAGGGCGACCAGGGGGCCCTTGGCGTCGGCCTGGAGGGGCTCGCCTTCCTGTACCGCGACCGCCATGTCCGACGGCGAGGGGAGGCAGTGGCAGAGGGCGTCCATGAGCAGGGTCACCGCTATGTTCTTGGTGGCCGAGCCCGTGAGCACCGGAACGAGGGAGCCGCGGGTCACCCCAATCCTCAGGCCCCGCCGTAGCTCCTCCTCGCTGAGGTCTTCGCCCTCCAGGTACTTGGTGATGAGGGCATCGTCGGTCTCGGCGGCCGCTTCCACCAGCTTCTCCCGCAGGCTGGTCGCCTGCTCCAGGAGCTCCTTGGGCACCTCCTGGGTCTCGCCCTTCTCGCCCACATAGGCCTTCATGGTGAGTAGGTCGACCACGCCCCGGAAGTCGGCTTGGGCACCCAGCGGCAACTGGAGGGCCACGCACTGCTGGCCGAACATCCCTTGGAGCTGAGACAGGGTCTGGTGGAAGTCGGCGTTCTCCCGGTCCATGCGGTTGATGAACACCAGACGAGGGAGGTTCTGCTCGTCGGCGTAGGCCCAGGCGTACTCAGTGCCGACCTGCACGCCGGAGGCAGCGCAGACCACAATGAGGGCGGCGTCGGCGGCGCGCACGCCACACTTGACCTCGCCCACGAAGTCGGCGTAGCCGGGGGTGTCGAGGATGTTGACCTTGGCCCCCTGCCACTCGAAGGGCAGGACCGACAGGTTGACGCTGGAACTGCGGCGAACCTCATCGGGGTCGAAGTCGGAGGTGGTGGTGCCGTCGTCCACACGGCCCAGGCGGTTGATGGCCTTGGCGCTGAACAGTATCGCCTCCGAGAGCGATGTCTTGCCGGTGCTGCCGTGGCCAGTGAGGGCTACATTGCGGATGTTCTCGGTGGCGTATTCCTTCATTGAGGCGTTCTCCCTTCTGGCGTCCAGAGGCGATTGTAGCGCAAGGCGTGTGGGGGCGGCAAGGCCAGAATGATAGCCAGGCCGGTTCGCTTTTGGTGGGTTGGTTCTCGACCCCCGCCTGAAGGCGGGGGCATCGGATTTGCCTCCCCCATGCCCCAGTCTTTAGGCTGGGGTTGTGTGGAAACGTCCTAGCCGCTGGGGGCGAGGTCTTTGATGCGCAGCTCCAGGGCATCATCGCTCCGCCGCTCGCTGGCCAGAGAGTAGACCACGTCCACTCGTTGGCCAGCCTCCACTGCCCGTTCCCCCATGTCGAAGGCGATGGCCGGCCAGGTGACAGGGCCATCCTTCAGCTTCAGGCGCAGGTGCTGGCCGTTGTTGCCCAGCAGGCGCGCCTCCGCCACAAAGACGCCGCGGCTGAGGAAGGTGGGCTCGGGGTTGCCCTGTCCGTGGGGTTGGAAGCGCTGAAGCCAGCGGATGTCCTCACCCCGCAGGTGGCTGAGGGGTAGCTCGGCGTCGATGGCCAGCGCCGGCGAAAGCTCTGCCTCCGCAAGCTCGCTGGCGGCCTGCCCCATCAGGCCCTCCTTGAGGGCGAGCAGGTTGGCGTTGGCCACGGTGAAGCCAGCAGCGCGAGCATGGCCGCCGTAGCGTACTAGCAGATGGGCCTGGCGGCCGAGGGCGGCCACTATGTTGAATTCGGGGATGCTGCGGCAGCTTCCCCTGCTCTCGCTTTCGCCCCGCTGGTAGACGATGACGGGCCGGTAGCGCTCGTCCGCTAGCCTGCCGGCGACCAGTCCCACAATGCCCTCGGAGATGTCCGGATGGCCAACGAAGATGAGGGACGCTTGGGCGTCCTCGGCGGTCAGTAGCTCGGCGGCCGTAGCGAGGGCCTGCTCGGTCTGGCGCTGCCGCTCCTGGTTGAGGGTGTTGAGCTGACGGGCGGCCTGGGCTGCCTCGCCCTCGTCCTGGGTCAGGAGGAGGCGAAGGCTCAGGTTGGCGTCGGCCAGGCGACCGGCGGCGTTGAGGCGAGGGCCCAGGGTGTAGGCGATGGCCTCGCTGTCCACACCCTCGGGCCGCAGTCCTGCCACCCCGATCAGGGCGCACAGGCCCGGCCGCTCCGCCCTGGCGATGGCTGCCAGGCCCTCCTTCACCAGATAGCGGTTCTCCCCCACTAGCGGCGCCACGTCGGCCACTGTGCCGATGGCCACCAGGTCGAGGAAGCGCTGCGGTTGCCAGGCGCGCCCCATGGCCTGGTAGAGGGCGGCCATTGCCTTGTAGGCCACCCCCACCGATGCCAGATCACCAAGGGGGCTTTCCTGGCCTGCATCCGGCAGAAGCTTGGGGTTGACCAGGGCCACGGTCGGCGGCAGCTTTGGCGGGATGGCGTGATGATCGAGGATGATGGCATCCATGCCCAGGCGGCAGGCGTGCTCCACCTCTTGGACTGAGCTGGTGCCGCAGTCGGCGGCCAGGAGCAGGCTGGCCCCCCGCTGGCGAAGGCTGGTGATGGCGTCCACGTTCAGCCCATAGCCTTCGCTGAAGCGATTGGGGATGTAGGTAATGACCCTCGCTCCCAGCTCTGCCAGCGCTTCGGCCAGGAGGGCGGCCGCCGTCACGCCATCCACGTCGAAGTCGCCGAAGACGGCGATGCATTCGCTGCCGGCGATGGCCGCCGAGAGCCGTTCGACCGCTCGCTCCACGCCTGGCAGGAGATGGGGGTCGCATTCCGGGCGGTGCTCCAGGAAAAGGAAGCGAGCGGCCTCATCCTCGCTGCGGACGCCTCGATGGTAGAGGAGGTGGCGGATGAGGGGAGGGAAAGGGCTGCCGACGAGGGCCGAGGCTTGAGGGTGGACTAGCCAGCGCCTGCGGGGTTTCATCCTAGCGGCCGCTCAGCTCTTTGATCACCTGGGGCAGCGC